>DAWO01000116.1 GCA_002509485.1 Methanolinea sp. UBA477 | reverse complement strand
GTCTGGACAAAGAAGGCAATCATGAGACTGGAGGAGAAGTAGATGGTTCTGAAATATCCGTTTGTGACGGAAAAGGCCATGATGGTACTGGAAAACCAGAACAAACTCCAGTTCCTGGTTGACAGGAATGCCACAAAGCCCCAGATCAAGCAGGAGATCGAGAAGGCTTTCGACCAGGAAGTGACTTCCGTCTCCACGATCATGACCATGAAAGGTCAGAAGAAGGCTATAGTGAGTTTTTCCAACGAGAAGGCTGCAGAGGAGATATTGAGCAGACTGGGTATCATGTAGGTGGAAGATCATGGGACATAGAATTACAACACAGAACAGGGGCAGAGGAGGGCCGACATACCGCGCGCCTTCTCACCGGTACAAGGCGGCATTGCGGCATTCCGGCTCAGGCGAGACCACGGTCAGAGGAAAGGTCATCGACATCGAGCACGATCCCGCACGGCATTCTCCTATCGCCCTTGTACGGCTGGAAGATGGATCGAAGACCTACATGCTTGTCACAGAGGGAATCGGCGTTGACGACGAGATTGCATGGGGGCCTCTTGCAGAAGTGAGAAACGGCAACACGCTTCCTCTCAAATCGATCCCGACAGGTGCGTATGTCTGCAACATCGAAGCCCGTCCAAACGACGGCGGAAAATTTGTCCGCTCGAGTGGAGTCCAGGCCATTGTCGTGGACAAGACCGAGGAGAAAGTGGGCGTGCAGATGCCAAGCGGCCAGACGAAGTGGTTCAATGCACGCTGCCGTGCGACCGTCGGTATCGTAGCCGGTGGAGGGCGCGGCGAGAAACCGTTCGTCAAGGCAGGGAACAAGTATCACAAGATGAAAAATTCGGCATCGAACTGGCCGAGGGTCCGTGGTGTGGCCATGAACGTCATCGACCATCCCTTCGGAGGCGGAGGACACCAGCACGCAGGCAGGCCCAAGACCGTTGCCAGAGGAACATCCCCGGGAAGGGCAGTCGGACATATGGCGGCCAGGAAGACCGGCCGGGGCAAGAAGTGAGGGGTAATTTATGGCAAAGAAGACACAGAAGAGGCTACCAAGGCGGCGTGAGGAATTCACCTATCACGGTTTCAGGCTCGATGATCTGAAGAAGATGGGAATAACCGAACTCGTGCCGTTGATGCCAGCCCGTGCCCGCCGGAAGATAAACCGCGGAATGACCCGGGGCGAGGAGAATCTCCTCTCCAAGTTCAGAGCTGGCGACACACGGATCCGCACCCATCTCCGCGACATGATCATCATGCCCGAGATGGTGGGAAGGGAAGTGGAGATCTACAACGGCAAGGAGTACATCAAAGTCGAGATCCAGCCCGAAGCCGTCTTCCACTACCTTGGAGAATTCGCACCGACCAGGAGACGGGTAACTCACGGGAGCGCTGGAATTGGTGCGACCAGGTCGAGTAAATACGTACCGCTGAAGTGATGATCATGGCAAGAACGAAATATTCGCAGAAGATTGAGGGCGAAAACGTGGCAAGGGGGAAGGTGAACGAAGTCCCCGTCTCTCCCAAGCATGCCATCGAGATTGCCGATTTCATCAAGAACAAGCGCGCCGGGGAGGCCGTAGCATACCTCAAGGATGTTGTGGCCGGAAAGAAGGCGATTCCGTTCCGAAAATTCAACCGAAACGTGGCTCACAAGAGGGGGCTTTCAGGTTGGGATGCCGGAAGGTACCCGAAGAAGGCATCCGAAGCCTACATCCGCCTCCTCAATTCCGTGACCCGGAATGCCGAGTATATCGGCCTTGATGCGGAGAAGTTACAAATTGTTCACGTCTCTGCCAACCGGGGCCGGGGGTTCCGGGGATTCTTCCCCCGCGCGATGGGGAGGGCCACACCAAAGAGGCGCGAGACGGTAAATATCGAGATCATCGTCAGGGAGGTCGAGTAAATGGCAGTTGAGAGAAAGTTCGTGGCCGAAGGCGCCCGGAAGGCCAGGGTCGAAAAATTCCTCATAAAGGAACTCAAACGGGCAGGCTACGGAGGCATGGATCTCCAGCGGACCCCCCTCGGCACACAGGTCACCATATTTGCCGAAAAACCGGGTATCGTCATCGGGAAAGGCGGCAAAGTGGTCAGGCAGCTCACACAGGACCTTGCTACGGATTTCGGCGTCGAGTCGCCGCAGATAGAGGTCCAGCAGGTTCAGAACCCCAATTTCAATGCCCAGATAATGGCAGAGAGGCTTGCCAATGCACTCGAACGCGGCTGGTATTTCCGGAAAGCCGGATCGAGCATCATACGCCGGGTCATGGAAGCAGGGGCCCTTGGATGTGAAGTGGTCATGGCCGGCAAGCTGACCGGTTCCCGTGCCAGGGTCCAGAAATTCACCGAGGGCTACATCAAGCACTGCGGTGAGCCGGTGAATACCATCGTAGAGAAGGGATATGCCGTTGCGGTCAAGAAGCTCGGGGTCATCGGTGTCCAGGTACGGATCATTCCCCCGGGTGCCAGGCTTCCCGATCACTTCGAGATGATCGCTCCCAAGGAGCAGCCTGCCCAAAGACCCGAGTTGAGCGTAACCGAAGTCGGCGAGGACCTTGATAGCGAACTCGAGGAAGACCTCATAGAGGATATCGAGGACTATTCAGAAGAAGAGTTCGTGGAGGAGAGTTAGATGGCAATACTTCGCGCCCAGGATGTCAGGCAACTGTCAGATGTCGAGCTCGTGGAGCAGATGGAGAAACTGCGGATGGAACTCATCCAGAACTACGGAAAGGTGAGCGCCGGAGGTTCCACTGAGAACCCGGGCCGCATTCGCGAAATCCGGAAGACCATAGCGCGGATGAAGACAGAGCATAATCAGCGGAGCAGGTCATGATCTCTTCCCAGAACGTCCTTCGCCATGAACTGATAGGCCTGGACGTTCTGGTCGTCAGCGCCAGCAACCCCACCCAGGTGGGTATATCGGGCCGGATCATCGATGAAACCCGGAACACGCTGGTCATCCTGGGAGTGGGAGGCCAATTGAGGGTTCCAAAAAGGTTCAGCATATTCAGGCTGACCCTTCCCGGGGGTGTCCGGGTCGAGATTGACGGTTCCGTGCTGGTAATGCCACCTGAGAGACGGATCAACATGTATTGGAAGAATAGAGGGAAATAATGGCAAAAAATATAGGATTGAGCGTCAGCGAGCCAGAAGAGCTCTGTGATGACGCAAACTGTCCGTTTCACGGCACTTTACCGGTGCGCGGCCAGGTGATCACCGGCAAAGTCGTGAGCGATCGCATGATGGAGACGGTTGTTGTGGAACGGAAATACCTGCATTACGTGGGTAAGTACAATCGGTATGAGAAACGCAATTCCCGAATCCATGCTCATAACCCGCCCTGCATCAGTGCAAAAACGGGCGATATGGTGAAGATTGCGGAATGCAGACCACTCTCGAAGACCACGAAGTTCGTGGTTGTGGAGGTGGCCCGGTCATGAAGGCAAAGCAGTCCAAAACTCCACGAGCGCTCGCCACCGGTACCAGGATGCCCTGTGCCGATAACACCGGTGCCCGTGAAGTGGAGATAGTGTCGGTTTTCGGCTACCACGGTGTCCGCCGCCGTCAACCCAAGATGGGTCTTGGGGATATCGCGACGGTGAGCGTCAAGAAAGGCACTCCCGATATGAGGCGAAAGCTCGTGAGAGCGGTTGTCATCCGGCAGAAAAAAGAGATACGGCGACCGAACGGGATGAGAGTCTCATTCGAGGACAACGCGGTTGTGGTTGTGGACGAGAGAAACGAGCCTCGCGGAACCGAGATCAAAGGGCCTGTAGCGAGGGAAGTCGCAGAGCGGTTTCCAAAGATCGGATCCATGGCCACAATCATCGTGTAAGGTGTGGAAAATGGTACGTATAGAAAGCAAACAGCCAAGAAAACAGAGGAAGGCGCGCTATACCGCTCCGGCACACCTGCGCAACAGGTTCCTGAATGCCCCGCTGGAATCTTCTCTTCGGGAAGAGTACAAGACTCGAAGCGCCCGTGTCGTGAAGGGTGACACGGTCAAGGTCATGCGGGGTGAAGCTGCCGGCAAGGAGGGCGTCGTGGACCTTGTGGACACGAAAAGATGCAAGATCGTTGTCCAGGGTGTCTCGATTCCCAAAGCGGACGGAACCGAGATGCCCCGGCCTGTCGATCCATCCAACGTGCAGATTACAAAACTAAACCTCAAGAACGATCCCGAAAGGGCAGAGCGGGTTGGAGGGAACAGGTAATGTCAGATCACCTTAAACGACTCGTGGCACCCGACTCCTGGAATATCTCCAAGAAGACCGACACGTTTGTCGCAAAGACCGCCCCGGGCCCTCATAACGCAAACGCCATGCCTGTTGTCGTATGGATGCGGGAACACATGGGTTTTGCCAGGAACTTGAAAGAAGTAAAAGAGATACTTGGCAGAAAAGAGGTCATAGTCAACGGGCAGCCGTGCAGGGATCCGAAGATGGGAATCGGTATCTTCGATATCATCTCGCTCCCAAAGATCGGGAAGCATTATCGAATCCTCCGTGACAAGAACGGGCGGCACAAGACGATCGAGATCGATGAAGAATCGTCCAGATCCCGGCTGGCCAAGATCAGGAACAAGACGGTGGTCAGCGGAGGAAAGGTCCAGCTCAACCTGCGCTATGGTGCAAACGTCATCGGGGAGAACACGTACAAGCCGGGAGATTCGGTTGTCATATCTCTTGACCCGGAGACGCGGTTTGCGATACTCGATCATTTCCCGTATGCGCCAGGGAACATGGCCATGGTTATCGGAGGAAAACATTCCGGCAGGGTCGCCCGCATCGTCGATATCGTAAAGGTTGCCGGCAGTGTCCCCAACAGGGTAATCCTCGAAGACGAGGGTGAGAAGATCCGGTTCGAGACGATCGATGACTACATCTACATGGTGGGCAGGGAGACTCCGGCTCTCGCAGTGTGGGGGATTGAAGAATGAACCCAATGCGGGAGCTCTTCGTGGAAAAGGTCGTCGTCCACATGGGTGTCGGTGAAGCCGGAGAGAAACTCACAAAAGCCGAAGAGATCATGAAGACCATCACGGGAAACACGCCTGTCCGGAGTATTGCCAAGAAAACCCAGCCGGCTTTCGGTATCCGAAAGGGCGGTGCAATAGGCTGCCGCGTCACCCTTCGGGGCGAGAAGGCGGAGAATTTCCTGAATACGGCGCTTGGTATTGTCGAGAGGAGGATATACCGCAGTCAATTCGACAGGAGCGGCAATTTTTCCTTTGGAATCGAGGAACACACGGATTTTCCGGGAATGTCGTATGATCCGCAGATCGGAATTTACGGCATGGATGTCAACGTGGTTCTTGCACGAAAGGGAATCAGGATCACACGGAGACATGCACAGCAGAAGAAGCTTCCGGAAAAACAGGTAGTACGGCCCGACGACACCGTCTCATTTCTGGAGACGAAATTCCAGGCGGAGGTGAACTGATGGGTGGAGAAAAGACCAAGAAGTTTGGCCGCGGTGCACATGAATGCCAGATGTGCGGCCGGAAGCAGGGACTGGTACGCAGGTACCATATCATGTTCTGCCGCCAGTGTTTCCGCGAATGGGCACAGAGGATGGGCTTTAAAAAGATGAATTAGAGGTGAGTACACAATGTCGAGATTAAATACCATTGCCGACGGCATGAGCACACTCAAGAATGCGGCTGACGGTGGAAAACCCAATGTCATCATCGAACCGGCCAGCAAACTCCTCGGTGCCATGTTTCGGATCATGCAGGAATCCGGCTACATCAGCGGCTTTGAATTTGTCGATGATGGCCGGGGGGGCCAGTTCCAGGTCCAGCTCAATGGAAGGATCAACAAGTGTGGTGCGATTACACCCCGCTATTCGGTAAAGATGGCCGACCTGGAATACTGGGAGACCCAGTACCTTCCGGGCAAGAACTTCGGGATACTGATCCTGTCCACGTCGAGCGGTGTCATGACTCATGAACAGGCCCGCAGGGAGAACGTGGGCGGCGAGTTGATCGGGTACGTCTATTGAGGTGGGATGATGGCAGCAACAAGAACAGTCGCTATCCCGGAAGGCGCATCCGTCGAGATGGACGGGTCCGTGCTGAAAGTGAAGGGATCGAAAGGCCAGCTTGAGCGCAACATGAGATTCCCCCAGATCAAGGTGGAAGTCCTGGAGAACGAAGTCGAGGTCTCCACTTCATCGGACAGGAAGCGCACCATGGCCATGGTGGGAACATTCGCTGCACATGTCAACAATATGTGCATCGGGGTCACCGAAGGCTTTGAGTACCGGCTCAAAGTGGTGTACAGCCACTTTCCCATTCAACTGAAGATGTCAGGAAACAAGCTGGAGATCGTCAATTTCCTGGGAGAGAAAAAGTCAAGGTACGCCACCATCGATGAACGTGTCAAGGCAAACATCGGAAATGACGAGATAGTCCTCACGGGCATCGATAAAGAAGTGCTTGGCAACAGTTCGGCAAATATCGAGCATGCCACAAAGATTCGCAAGCGTGACCCGAGGATATTCCAGGACGGGATATATATCGTTCAGAAGGGGTGAGGAAGATGGCAGACGAAAAGAAGAGATTGATACGTGTCCGCACCCAGAAGTCGGCGAATTTCTCCCGTGACGGGGAAGGAAAGAAGAAGAAGCTGAAGAAAACCTGGAGGAGGCCGAGGGGGCTTCACAACAAGCAGCGTCTCCAGAAGAAGGCCAAGGGCCCTCTCCCGACTCCGGGATATGGCAGTCCCGTGGCGGTCAGGGGAATGCATCCCAGCGGATTCCGTGACATCCTGGTCTTCAACCCCGGAGATCTTGATACCCTCGACCCCGACCAGGACGCGATACGCATCGGCGGATCGGTAGGGGACAGGAAGAGAGCTCTGATCCAGGAAAAGGCCGTCTCTGCCGGCCTCAAGATCCTGAATCCAAAAGAGATAAGAAGAGTTGTAGAGGAGGATGCCGAAGATGACTGATGTCTCAAACCAGAAGAGGATCTCGGCATCACTGCTCAAGTGCGGAGTAAACCGGGTATGGTTTGATCCGGAACGTATCCCGGATATCCAGAACGCGATCTCCCGTGATGATATCAGGGAGCTTATCGACGATGGCGCGATACGGGCCCACCAGGTCAAAGGCGTGAGCAGGGGCCGGGCACGGGTCAAGATAGCGAAGAGGGCGTACGGGCACTGCAAGGGCCCTGGAAGGCACCGCGGTGCGAAAGGAGCCAGGAATCCGCGAAAGAGACAGTGGATCCAGAAGATCCGGGCTATCAGAAAGACGCTTGTCGAGTTACGTGACTCGGGCGAGATAGACCGCCATATGTACCGAATGCTTTACCGGAAGGCGGCAGGCGGACAGTTCAGAAATGTCGCGCACCTGCGTGCCCAACTGGAAATAATGTCAGGGAGGATGAAATAAATGGCTTCAGGAGCGCGATATTTTGTTCCTTTCAGGCGGAGAAAAGAGGGAAAGACCGATTATTACCAGCGGACCAGACTGGTCGTGTCTGACCGTCCACGGATGGTTGTCCGGAGGACAAACAGGCATATCATCATCCAGCTGGTATCCGCAGGGCTCGAGGGGGACAGGACGCTCGTTGCGGCAAATTCGAAAGAACTTGCGCGCTTCGGGTACAGGGGATCCACCTCGAGCACACCTGCGGCGTATCTGACAGGGATGCTTTTTGCGGTCAGGGCCCTGAATACCGACTATCAACAGGCAATCCTGGATATAGGGCTGAACAGGGCGACACCGGGTGCCAGGGTATTCGCCGCACTGAAAGGCGCTGTCACCGCAGGTCTTGACATCCCGCATGGCGAGGCCGTTCTTCCTGATGAAGATCGGGTAAAAGGTGTCCATATCGCAGAATATGCACCTGACCGGGCAGGGGACCTGGTCCAGAATGTTGAAGAGACGATTGATGCGATCATGAAGGAGCTCGAGTAACATGGCGTACGAGAAAGAAGAATGGGTTCCCCTCACCGGAATTGGAAAGGCGGTGGCCTCAGGCCAGATCACCAGTATCGACCAGGTCCTGGAGAGTGGACATCCCATCAAGGAACCGGAGATCGTCGATGCCTTCCTGCCGGACCTCGAAGACGAGGTCCTGGACATAGAGATGGTGCAACGCATGACCGACTCGGGGCGCCGTGTGAAGTTCCGGGCGGTGGTCGTGGTTGGAAACAGGGACGGATACATCGGTTTCGGCCAGGGAAAGGATGCCCAGGTCGGCGATGCGATACGAAAGGCGATCGTCAATGCAAAGACGAATGTGATCAAGGTAAAAAGAGGCTGCGGCAGCTGGGAATGCGGGTGCGGTACCGCCCATTCCCTGCCAATGCAGGTTGAAGGATCGGCCGGAAGCGTGAGGGTGACGTTGAAACCTGCCCCCCAGGGGATAGGACTTGTTACCGGGGATATCAGCAAGAAAGTGCTGGAACTCGCAGGAATCAGGGATGCCTGGACATTCTCGCGCGGACAGACACGGACAACCATCAATTTCGCGAAAGCAACCTTCAATGCCCTCAAGGCGACCAACATGTTCAGGACAGGAGGTGCAGAGTGATGTACGCCATTGTCCAGGTCAGGGGGGTGGTAAATACCCGGCGTGATATCAAGGATACGCTCCGGATGCTCCGCCTGCACCATATCAACCACTGCGTCCTGGTGCCCGACACACCCGAATATCTTGGAATGATTCGGAAGGTGAAGGATTTCGTTGCGTACGGCGAGGTCGATGCACAGACGATAGATACGATCCTTCGCACCCGGGGACGGGTTATCGGAGATCATCCCCTCACCGACGAGTATGTGAAGGCGAACTCAAGTTTTGGAGGGATCATGGAGTTTTCTCAGGCCCTGGCGGCAGGAGATGTCAGGCTCGCCGATATGCCCGGATTGAAACCGGTGCTGCGTCTGCACCCTCCAAGGAAGGGATACAAGACCATCAAGAGGACATATCTCCAGGGTGGTGCCCTCGGATATTATGGGAAGGAGATCAATGCTCTCCTCTACAAGATGAGGTGAGATGATATGCCAGTCAATAAACGATCCAAGTTCCGCGGTTCGCGAACCTGCGGTGGTGGCACTCATAAGAACCGCCGTGGAGCCGGGAACCGTGGAGGAAGAGGCAGGGCGGGTCACCGCGACCACCGCTTCTCACATTACCTGCTCTATGGAGAGATCCATAACGGGAAGCACGGTTTTGTGAACCAGACTTCACGGAGAGAAAAGACGCTCTCTGTCGGTGTCCTGGACCAGATGGCAGAGACTCTTGTCGATGAAGGCAGGGCCTCCCGGGAGGGTGATGCCATAGTCATCAATGCCGAACAGATCGGTATTGATAAGATACTTGGCAGCGGAAAAGTCACTCAGAAGATGAATATCTCTGCCAGATCTTTTTCAGAGCAGGCAAAAGTGAAAATTGAGGCGCTGGGTGGCCAGGTCCTGGTTATCTAACCTCTTTTCAAGGTGAAAGAATGGGAACCCTGTTGGACCGAATGGAACCGCTGCTGGCAGCGATGCCTTCAGTCAAGAGTCCTGAAGGCCACGTCCATTTCAAGAACAAACTCTTGTGGACAGCCGGCATCCTGATACTCTATTTTGTACTGACCAATATCCCGCTATGGGGGCTGGACCCCAATTCACAGGATCTCTTCCTGTACTGGAGGGCTCTCCTCGCCGGAGCGAGCGGCTCACTTGTCCAGCTCGGTATCGGGCCGATTGTTACGGCGTCTATCGTGTTGCAGCTCCTGAAAGGTGCGGATATCCTGCATATCGATACTGCCGATGTGCGTGGCCAGGTCATCTACATGGGACTGCAGAAGCTGCTCATCTTCGTGATGATCATCATCGAAGCTGCGCCGAACCTTGTTGGAGGTTTCCTCCTGCCCGATCCGGCCATCGCCGATGCGTTCTTTGGAGGAAATCTCTTCGCGGTCTCGCTTTTGATCTTCCTCCAGGTGTGTATCGGGGGTGTCCTCATCGTATTCATGGATGAGGTGGTCACCAAATGGGGGATCGGCTCCGGAGTGGGACTTTTCATCATAGCCGGAATATCCCAGGCACTCATCAATGGGTTCATCAACTGGTCCCCGTTGAATGATCAGTATCCGGTCGGTTTCTTCCCGCGCCTGGTGGCCGTAGTAGCCGACGGGGCGAATTTCCTGCAGTACATGGGCATCGAGATGCTCGCGCTGATCGCAACGGTTGCGATATTCCTCATAATCGTGTACGTGGAGTCTACCCGGATTGAGATTCCCCTTGCCCACGCGCAGGTCCGCGGGGCCAGGGCACGGTTCCCGGTGAAGCTGATCTATGCCAGCGTCCTGCCCATGATCCTTGTCAGGGTGCTGCAGGCCAATATCCAGATGATCGGACTCTTCTTAAACAACGTGGGGATCACAATCCTTGGCACGTTTCAGAACCAGACGCCGGTCAGCGGGCTGATGTTTTACTTGAACCCGGTGAACGGGCCGTCTGACTGGATGTGGTGGATCTACGATCTCGGCCATGCGCCCTGGCAGATTCTCACGAGGCTTGGCATCGATATCATCGTCATGGTGGTCGGCGGTGCAATATTTGCACTCTTCTGGATCAAGACAGCAGGCCTGGATTCGAAAGATGTGGCCCGCCAGATCCAGCTGAGCGGAATGTCAATCCCCGGCTACCGGCGGAATCCGCAGGTCCTTGAGAAATATCTCGACAGGTACATCCCCAGGGTGACCGTGATTGGCGGTGTATTTATCGGGCTGCTCTCTGTCGGGGCCAACCTGTTTGGTGTCATCGGAGCAGTGAGCGGGACGGGTCTTTTGCTGACGGTGAGTATCACGTATCGTCTGTACGAGGAGATTGCAAGCCAGCAGATCATGGAGATGTACCCGTTCATGCGGACATTCTTTGGGAAGGAGTGAGTATGACAGACAGGAGAGTAATCATTACCGGCGTGCCCGGGGTTGGCAAGACCACGGTGGTCAACGGGGCCTTAAAAATCCTGGAAGATGAGGGGATTACCTACAAATCCCTCAACTTCGGAACGTACATGTTCGAAGTCGCCAGGAAGGACGGAATCGTGAAAGACCGAGACGAGATGAGAAGGCTGGATCGCGATGTGCAGAAGGGGCTCCAGAAGGCTGCTGCCAAAGCGATGGCCCTGGAAACGGGAAATATTCTCATCGACACGCACGCGTCGGTGAAGACTCCCCGGGGATATCTCGCCGGACTGCCCGAATGGGTGCTGCGGGAACTGATGCCCGATACGATCGTTTTGGTGGAGACCGACGAAGACCAGATCCTTCTCCGCAGGCTGACCGACGAGACCAGGTCAAGGGACATGGAGGGATCTGCAGGGATTGGGCAGCACCAGCAGTTCAACCGGTCCATTGCGGCATCGTATGCCATGATGACGGGTGCAACCATCAAGATCGTCGTGAACGCAGATCATCTCCTTGACAAGGCAGCAGAGGATTTGGCGCAGACGCTCGGGTGAAATGGTATGGATATGAAGAAATATGGAGGATTCATCCCCCTTATCGTGGCAATGCTGCTCATCTTCTCCTACAGCGTCCCGGCGATAAGGGACGGCGTGGGGAGTTTTCTCGACACGGTACTGGGCCCGCTTGCGAACATGGTCCCGTTCTATGTCCTGATCGTTATCCTTTCAACGGCTACTGCATTGTATTCCTCCATAATCCAGAAATATACCATTGACTATGAGCACATGCAGGATGTCCAGGCCAGGATGAAAGTCTTCCAGAAAGAGTACCGGGAAGCCCAGCTTTCGGGAGATGAGAAACGGCTCAAGAAATTGAATGCAAAGAAGGACAGGATGATGAAGGAACAGATGGAGATGTCCCAGAACCAGTTCAAGCCCATGGCATACATCCTGATCATAACGGTCCCAATCTTCTTCTGGCTGATATTCAGGTTAAACAGCGCGGAAGGGGCGATCATCATGCCCTTCTTTGGTCTGCACACCCTGACCGATTTCGTGCTTGGTCCCATACCGGCCTGGATACTCTGGTACATGATGTGCTCTCTGACCATCAGCCAGGTAGTCCGAAAGTCCCTCAATATCGGGGGAATATAATGAGAATCACGGTGAGTGGTCTGCCGGGAAGCGGGACCACCTCACTCGCCAGGACAATAGCTTCCCGGAGAGATTACCAGATCATCTCTGCAGGAGAGGTGTTCCGCCAGATGGCAAGCGAGAGAGGCATGGATCTTGCCGATTTTGGAGAGCTGGCACGGATGGACCCTTCTTTTGACCGGCTTATCGATGAAAGGCAGCGGGAGATTGCCCTGTCCCATGAAGACATAATCGTCGAGGGCAGGCTCTCTGGCTGGTTTGTCAGGGAAGCCGACCTGAAAGTCTGGCTCATGGCATCCCTGGAATGCAGGGTGGAGAGGATCTTTGAACGTGATCGTGTCTCTGATCACGAGACCGCACTGAATCTTACCCGCGACCGCGAGGAGTGCGAAGCTGAGCGTTACCGGACGTATTATGATATCGACATCGATGACCTGTTACCATATGACATTATCCTCAATTCGGAACGTTTCGATGTAGAGGAACTTGCCGCGATCGTCGAGACCTCAATCTCCGTCATTGAGGCCCGCTCACCGGAAAGCAACAATATTCATTGAAACACCCGACACTCATCTCTATCAGCCGGATTCCGGGAACTCTTTTTATGGCTCTTCGCTACCTGGCGTGTGCAGGATTGATGAACCGGATACAAATTGTAGGGGCTACCCGCCCCCACACCCCCCATGTGCGATGCATGCCGCCGCCCCCAAAAAATACCGCGAGGCTGATTCGCCCTCGACCCGGGGTGACCTGCGGTCACCTTCAGATTAACAGTTAAAATTTGAGCAATTGGTATGAGTTATGTGTGGACGCCCCGGCGGCGGTTCAGTGACTGATTTGGTATGTGGATAACAAATCGATTCAGACTCCCCACACAAAACAGCGAGGAGGCCTTTTTATTCAGGCCAGCCCGGGAACCGCGGGAAAGCGATTGATCTCTGGTCTATCCGTTCAGACCATGTGAAAGAGCAGTATGAGGTCAGAGAAGTCAATCTCACCGTTTCCATTGTAATCGAATGCACTGACGGGTTCATTCTCAGCTATCCAGTTCATTTGATTGAAATACAGCACCACATCTGCGAAATCACATCTTCCGTTGCCATTGAGATCTTCGTACAGGCCATCGTTATCGGGATCTGTAGGGAGGAGAGCGGCATCGGAGGTATCTGCGTTGTCCGCCTGGGAAGAATCAGTCAGTGGTATCGCCCTGACGAAGGGACACGGTTCCCCTGAAG
>DAWO01000138.1 GCA_002509485.1 Methanolinea sp. UBA477 | reverse complement strand
CGGCCTGTTACCGGAAGACCATGCAGGACACACGAGGAATGGCATCGCAAAGCCGACGAGGTTGGAGCATGGATTATCGGTGTACTCGTGGACCAGTCATTCTCTGATACAGAGATCATGTCAATCTTAAGCAGCCACAACATCCCGCCTTCTTCCGATATCAGAATCTCTGAACCGAACTATATCGGCTATTATATCGAAATACCAGAACCGCAGTATCAACAGGTTCAGGAAATGATTGACGGCAATTACCCATTAATAATTAATCCTACCTCCTCGTCGATGTTTATATTCACTACTCCATCTACAAGGTACCGAAACGATTCCGTAATTTTTCCGGTTTTTATTGCAGACAATCTTCGGATAAATGAATCCGTGAGTCTCAATGAATCGATAATCTACGAAGATTTGGTTGACCGGGGTTTTCCGGTAAAAAAATCAAAGGTTATTGAAATCGACCTGCGGTCCACGCTTCCACCGCCCGAACAAGAACTCTTGCTGAAGGGACTATCCGCGGACGAGCGTATTCTATTCACCTGCAAGATATATGTAGAGTCGGTACTTTGTTAGCAATGGGATCGATCCCGGAATTAACAATGGAAGTTATTATAATTTTAGAAATATATGGATAGTAGTGATATCCCGATGTTCCCGGGGGCACAACATTCAGCAACATGCAATTCCCGTCAGGTCCGGGCGGGTCTGAATAGTCCATACGGATAAGGAAATCAAGGTCCAGGTGTGAAAGAAAACAAGATCCGTTTCCTGACAATCGCGGCAGTCCTCGTCATACTGTGCGTCGCCAGTCCGGGATGACTCCGGGAAACCGGGACCAGGACACCTCCCGTAACCGTCTCCCCGACGGCGACCATGAATACGTCTGCTCCGACTCATCCGACAGAACCTGCACCAGTCCCTACCACGCAGATTCCCCGCGAACAATCGGGTGTGCGAATATTTTCGAGTGCCGACTCCGTCTGCGTCGGTGACGAACTCTATTTCGGCCTCGTCAACGAGGGTAATTCCACCATTGAATTCAGACAGGGTATGCCATTCTCCATTCAGATTTATGAAAACAGGACGTGGCGATACCTATGGGCAGGAGGCGGGACACAGGGTTTTTGGCGGCTGAAACCAGGGGGTGAGAGGGGATGGAATTTCTATCATGTCCCACTATTTAACATGTCTTCGTACATGGACTCTTTTAAACACGGACCGGGTCTGTACCGAATCCAATTTTTTTGGGGACGCTATGGAAACAAACGAACCGTTCGTCGTTGCAACGGAAATCACGATGAGGGACTGTTGAATAACTCCTCGAAATGGTTCATAATCCTTCCGGTCTCCGATTCCATGAGGCGTCGCCAGGTGAAAAGCCAGGTGTGCGGTTCATTCGTGCCACCATGGCGACAGTGATCCGACTAACCTCCATGCCGACGTAAAACGGTGGATATGTGGTACCTGGCAGCCGTATCGATAAAAATCCGTCACGCCACATCCAGTTCTTCTGTATCCTATCAGTCAAACGAAACAAAGGGGAATGAAAAAATCCCCCTCTCATTCCTCGTCGTCGTACTTCCCTTTCAGGCCGGCCCATCCCGTGAACCCGCAGTAAATGCACCCCACCCCGTCGCAATGAGAGCAGAGGCAGGCGGGGGGGGACACCTCTACTTCGCCTGTCTTGTCGCAATAGATGCAGCCTGCTCCTTCGCAGTGGCAGCACCTCACCTTCACGTATCTCTTCTCGTCCTTTGCCATTCTGTTCCCTTCATCCCTGTATTGAATCCGAAACGCGATAATGGTGTGTGAAACACCCCGCCGACGTTTTATCCCTTCCGCCCGAAGACCGCACCGAGGTCTGCCTGCTGCACGCTCTCCGAATACCGTGCAAGGACTCCCGTGAGTTTCCGGGTCTTCGGGCTCCATCCAGCCCGTCGGTTTTCAAGATCCTTCTCATCGACGAGGAGGTCCACCGTGCCTGCGTGGAGATCGATCGCGATCCGGTCGCCCTCCTGGGCAAGGCCGATGGGACCGCCGACCGCCGCCTCGGGGCATACATGCCCGATACAGGGGCCCCTCGTCCCACCTGAGAACCGGCCGTCCGTCACAAGTGCAACCCGGGTATATCCAAGCCCCATCAGGGCCGAAGTCGGCGAGAGCATCTCCGGCATGCCGGGTGCTCCGACAGGTCCTTCGTACCGGATGACGACGACATCGCCTTCACGTATCCTGTTGGCCAGTATGGCCTTCATCGCATCCTGTTCTCCGTCAAAGACCCGGGCAGGCCCCGTGTGCCGCCACATCTCTTCGACCACCGCGGCGGACTTGATGACAGCACCGCGTGGTGCAAGGCTCCCGGAGAGTATCCGCAGTCCCCCGGCCGGGTTGACCGGGTTGTCGGGCGGACATATGATGGAGACCTCGGGTATCTTCGCCCCGGCGGCCAGCTCCCGTATCCCACTGCCCGAGACGGTCTTTTCGTCTTGCAGGTATGGAAGAAGTGTCTTCAGGACAGCAGGGATTCCGCCACTTCGGTACAGCGTCTCCATTGAATGCGGACCGGACGGCTGCATGTGGCAGATGTGGGGGATCTCCATCGCTATCTGCCTGAAGCGATCGAGGGTGAGCGGGACATCTGCCTCCATCGCGATCGCCATGAGGTGAAGGACGGTATTGGTTGATCCACCGAGCGCCATGTCCACCCTGACGGCATTCGTAAGGCTCTTTTCCGTGATGATCTCCCTCGGCCGGAGCCCTTCATTCACAAGCCCCATCACCCGTTCTCCCGTCATACGCGCGATACGGAGTTTCTCGGCATTCACCGCAGGCACTGCGGCACACCCGGGAAGCGACATTCCCATGGCTTCCGTCATGCATGCCATGGTGTTGGCTGTATACAGCCCCTGGCAACTCCCGCAGCCCGGCATCGCGCAGGTCTCGAGCTCGCTGAGTTCCTCTTCGGTCATCTTTCCGGCGGCGACCCTGCCGACGCCTTCGAAGACATCGATGAGCGAGAGCTCCTTTCCCTCCAGGTAGCCGCACTGCATCGGCCCCCCCGTGACCATTATCGCAGGGATGTTGCAACGGGCGGCGGCCATCAGCATGCCGGGGACGATCTTGTCACAGGTGCATACGAGCACCAGGCCGTCGAACCGGTGGGCCTCGACCATGAGTTCTATCGAGTCGGCGATATTCTCCCGGGACGGGAGGGAATAACGCATTCCCTCGTGACCCATCGCGATACCGTCGCAGATGCCTATCACCCCGAACTCGAACGGGACACCCCCGGCAGCTGCGATACCTTCCCGCACCTTCCGGGAGAGCATCTTCAGGTGCTGGTGGCCCGGCACTATGTCGTTCCATGCATTCGCAATGCCGATAAAAGGCAGTTTCATCTCACCGGACGTCAGACCCAGCGAACGGAGCAGTGCACGGTTCGGTGCCCGCTGGTATCCGGATTTTA
>DAWO01000147.1 GCA_002509485.1 Methanolinea sp. UBA477 | reverse complement strand
GGGTGGCCATCGCACGGGCCCTGGTAAACGATCCTGAGATCCTTCTGGCGGATGAGCCTACCGGAAACCTGGACACGAAGACCGGAACGGCGATCATGGAACTCCTCCTGGATCTCAACAGGTCCCGGAATGAGACCATTATCATGGTGACACACGACCCTGCAGTTGCCAGGTATGCCCACAGGATAATCACGATCGTGGATGGCAGGATAACATGAACAGCCTCAATGCGAGCAATCCAATCAATCACAAAACAGGAGCAACCTATGGCGAAGTCGTTCTTCTTTGAGTTCGCGAAGCGAAACGTCAGGCTTCACTGGCTTCGTTCACTGCTTGCAGTTCTCGGTATCGTAATCGGCGTGGTTGCAATTGCCTCGATGGGAATTCTTGGCAACAGCCTGGTCCTTGCTATCTCGGACAGCCTCTCTTCTGTTGGTGACAGCGTGATCGTAACCCCCCACACCGGGGGTGGTGTTCAGATGGGGGGATCGACAGGAGATTACATCTCGGATCGCGATCTGGAACAGATCCGGCGGGCTGTTGCACCTGATATCACCATCCCGGTTTACACGGGTGGTTCACGGATGAAAGTCGGGTCAGAAGATACGGCAGGAAGCATCTACGGACTGGATCCGGATGATATACCGGTTCTCCTCGAGATAAGGGATGGGTCCTACTTAAGGGGCGCATCTTCAGCAATGGCAGGGGCCCGGTTCGCAGAAGAGAACAATGTCAAGGTGGGCACCCGCATAACGGTCGGGGATAAGGGGTCACTCCGTATCGTAGGAATTCTCGAGGAACGCGGGATGGGATTCGATATCAATCCCGACTATGGCATCGTGGTTGAAGACAGGTGGTTCGAGGCGGCATATGACCAGGAAGGTTATGACATGGTCATCGTCAAGGTCCGGGATCTCAATACCATCGGGGACGTGAAGAATGCCATCGACAAGCAGCTCAACCGCAGGGAGACGGTCGTGGATGTCATCGACACAAAGGCGATCCTCGAGACAATTCTGACTACCTTCGGCCAGATATCGACATTCACCACGGCAATAGGGGGTATCTCCCTCATCGTGGCGGGAGTCAGCATCCTGAATATCATGATGATGTCTGTTACCGAACGCATCAAGGAGATAGGTGTATTGCGGAGTATAGGGACGCAGAAGAAGGAGGTTCGATCAATATTCCTTTACGAGGCCCTGATACTCGGATTGATCGGGGGAATCATCGGTGGGGTGTTGAGTTTCTTTGGTGGATACGTGATAAGCATCGTGATGCTCGATACCACCAAGTTCCTCTTTTACCCCTCCAGTCTCGTCTATATCCTGTATGGAGTTACATTTGGAGTTGTAACGAGCCTGCTCTCCGGGCTTTACCCTGCATGGAAGGCCTCGAATCTCAATCCAATTGAAGCATTGCGGCACGAATAACCGCCTTATCCCAACATTTTTAAAAAGAGAAAAAGTGCTGTGGGTGCACAGAGCCCCCGGATCTATGCCAGGCGTCCATGTTGCAGCAGCTTTTCAGCTCTCTTTCGGTTCAGGATCAGGTTTTTGCAGGTGCATGATTCTCCAGGGTCTTTAAAACACCGGAGAATGGACATTGCATGAAAGCGACCCGATTCAGCCATTTTCTGTTCCGGGCGTTATTCCATATTCCTCGGCCAGGAAGGTTGCAAGCCTCTCTTCGTCCATGTGTCTGTCGATTGGTGCAAAAAAGACATCTCTTCCGTCTATTATGAGAAACGCCACAGGGTTTACCGATCCTGTGCACGAGAAACCGTCTCGAAATTGCAGAATATGCACGATTGGAACAATGAGACGCCCGGATACCGGGACAGGGTCTCCTGCTGCAAGCGTATCTCTCCCTTCACTCATGGTGCACCTTCCCCTCTCAGATCAAGAAGCAGCCGTCTCATGTTCTTTCCCAGGAGGAGGCGGAATACAGAAGCGATGATACGAACAGGGTATGGAACCCTGAGCAGGAGATGAACCCTTCCCTCCAGCACTTCTTCGCTAAAGACCGGGGTCATGGAGAGGTGCATTCTCCGGACAGGACAAAGAAGAGCTCTGAATGCAGAAAAGTACCCAAACACAACGCCGGTGATGGCAGGACTCGAAAGACCAAGCCGTATGTCAATCTCGAGAGTCCGGATTGAAATTGCATGAAGGATATCCCCGAAAAACTTCATGAAGTCAGAAAAAAGCTCCCTGCCGTGGCGAATCACGGGTCTGAAATAGCGAATGCCGGAATCCGTGCGTTTCATCTCAATGTGTGGCTCTCTCCCCATCTCCTCCTCCAGGTCAGTGTCCTGCACGGGAAAACGATACACAGGTCTCCCTGAGAACAGGATCATAACATTGGCAGAACCATCAGGACTGTCCACCCGGACCTCCAGAAATCCAAAGGAGACCTTCGAGATACTCCTGGTCGTCCTCTCGAACCGCTCAATATCAAGACCGAAATCAATCGGGGTGAGAAGAAGCAGGATCTCTCCGAGAAACAGGAGAAAGAGAAGAAGAAAGAGAGAGATCGCTATCGGATCCATGCAGGGGATTTCGGGTTATTCTTCTGCGGGTCCCTTCTCTCTCTTCTCAGACATATCCTTTACCGCACGTATCACCTGGGGAGCAAGGGATTCGGCGACGGTCGATACCACCTGGGCGACGGCACTTCCCCTTCTCAGCGAGATGACCTGAATCCCTTCTGCCCCCTGCAGGTTCCTGTGCACGACAACCAGGGCCACCGGTTTGATCCCGCCGCCACCACCGGTACCTGCCCCTTCTCCTCCTTCTCCGGTCTTTCCCTTTCCTCCCCCGGAGGCCGCACCAAATCCGAATCCGTATTCAACAATTGGAATTACTGTTTTGTCGTCGATATCAACAGCTTCCCCTACCACGTGTGAAGGGGAGAGGAGCCTGTCGAGTTCGTCTGAAGTTGCCTTGAGCAGATCGTCTCCGTTCATCATTATCAACTGAATCAGGATACTATCGGTAATCATATAATACCATCCTCTAAAAACCTCAATGGATCGGGAGATCATACCAGCAGTATCTTCGGGGAGAGAGAATGGAAGAGATTGGATCGTCGGAAAAGCACCTGCTCCTGTACGATGTCGACTGGAACGAGGTATGGAGGGAGCGGATGAGGCTGCACAGGTCGTCTGCCAGTTTTACCGACAGTCTTCACGTCTGGAAAGATGAGGATAATGCCAGGAGATACGAGAAGATTGCACGGGAGAGTTATGGAAGGCGTATCAGGGATACGCTTGAAGGGTTACGCGTCAATTCAAGAACCAGGGTGCTTGATATCGGTTCCGGGCCGGGAACGATTGCAATCCCGCTGGCGAAGCGGGTGGGAGAGATCACGGCGGTCGAGCCTGCCGCCGGGATGGTTAATGTATTGAAGGAGAGGATCGCAGAAGACGGGATAAAAAATATCAGGATAGTGCAATCGGACTGGGAAGATGTTGATATCGAACGCGATCTCGAAGGTATGTACGACATCGTGATCGCATCCCTCTCCCTGAACATGATGGATATGCGGGAGGCCGCGAAGAAGATGGCTGCCGTCTGTTCCGGTTCCGTGAACCTCTACTGGTTTGCAGATATGCCATTCTGGGAGAGGAATTATTCCGAGGTCTGGCCTGAGATGCATGGGAGCAGCTATCATCCCGGTCCGAAGGTCGACTGCCTCTTCATGCTTCTCTGCCAGATGGGCATCTACCCGGACGTCACGATGATGCCGCTTGATAAAGAGTACCGGTTCTCCCGGCCGGAAGAGATGTTCGACCATTTCCGCACCCGGTTCGGGGTGGCGACCGATCACCAGGAGGATGTGATGAGGAGGCACCTCCTTGCGAAGGCGAGGCGGGAGAACGGCTGTTTGGTTCTTTCAGGAGACACGATCTATGCCAGGATATCCTGGAGGGTCGGTAGATAGACGGAATCACCACCCGATATACAGGCTCTTTGTCCTTGTATACGAATAGAAGGCGTCGATACCATTCTCCCTCCCAATCCCGCTCTCTTTCACACCGCCAAAAGGCAGTTCAGGGGGGACGACCTGGTGGCGGTTCACCCATACGAGGCCTGCCTGGACGCTGGAGAAGAACTCTTTCACGATGGAGAGATCGCGTGTCCAGATGGATGCTCCAAGCCCGTAATTCGTATCATTGGCATGGCGTATCGCGGAATCAAGGTCTGGAAAACTGATTACCGGGAGTACTGGCCCAAAGACCTCTGTTCGAAGGAGAACGCAATCAGGCGAAGGCTCCCTGACGATGGTTGGGGCAAAAAAATAGCCGCGGTCATATTCGGGCCCGGTGAGGGAAGAACCTCCAGAAATGATATCTCCCTGGCATTCTGAATGCACCTCGTCCATGAGCTGCACGATCCGCTCCTTTGGAAGAGAGCCGCAGAGGGGCCCCATATCCACTCCCTGGAAAAGCCCGTTTCCTACACGAAGCCCTTCGACCGCTTTTGCCAGTCGCTTTGTGAACTCTCCTGCGATCTCCTGGTGAACATAGAGCCTCTTTACCGCGGTACAGGTCTGCCCGGCATTGTAAAACCGGCCTCTGACTGCCCCGGCAACAGCCCTCTCGATATCGGCATCCTTCCAGACGACCATGGGATCGGATCCGCCGAGTTCGAGGCTCAACTCCTTGAGATGGTCCGAGGCCAGGCCCCGGATGACACGTCCGGTATCCGTGTCCCCGGTAAATGAGATCCTCCTGATTGCCGGGTGCCTCACCATCTCCTCGCCGACGTCCTCTCCCCTGCCGGTCACGATATTCAGTACCCCCGGTGGAAGACCTGCCGTCTCCAGGATCTCTGCCAGCAAGAGGTTCGTGAGGGGGGTGACAGAGGCGGGTTTGAAGACCATGGTATTTCCCGCAAGCAGGGCAGGTGCGATCTTCCAGCCCATGATAATGGCAGGCATGTTCCACGGGATGATGGCCCCGCAGACCCCGATTGGCTTTCTGACGACAATAGCGTCCCCCGCCCGATCCAGGTTGATGAGATCCCCCTGCATTGCGCCGGATATTCCATTGAAATATTCAAGGATATTTGCAAATCCCCTGATCTCATCAACTGCTTCCTTCAGGGGTTTTCCCTGCTCGGCGGTGAGAAGACGGGAGAGTTCGTCGACCCTCTGCCTGACGTGAGCGGCTCCTTTCACGAGGATCATCCCTCGTTCCCGGATCGTCCGTGATGCCCACGAATCGAATGCCGTCTCCGCCTCATCGACGGCGAGATCCACGTCACTCGTCTCTCCCCGTGGAACACGGCCGATCTCCTCGCCGTTGGCGGGATTTGTAACCGGGATCCATCTTCCGCTCACCGACTGCAGCTCCCTGCCTCCGATCCTCATCTCCATGAAGGAAGCATACGCAAGTATTCCACTTAACCGCTGCGGGACGGATCAAAGAGAGAAAAAAGTGTGAGAATGAGAAATTACAGTGCCTTTCGCCAGAGGAGGAGTGCGGCCGCCCCAATCGCCACCAGTGCCATGACCGGAATGGTCCCCGCCTCTGTCGGGGCGGTGGTGGGAACGGGGGTAAAGATTGCACTCACAGGGGTATCCTGGCCTTCCGATACCTGGACGGTGCTCTGCCAGTCCTCGTAGCCGCCGAGTTTCATGAGGAGAACATGCGATCCGGGTGCGACATTGTGGACTGTCTGGGGGGAGTATCCCTGGAAAACATTATCCAGGTATACTTCGGCGCCCGTTGGGGAGGAACTGATCGTGATCGTTCCCGTGGAGGGTGGCTGTGGATTGGGGTTTAAGGAAGCAGAAACCTGTGTCGTCTGGCCTGCAGCGATGCTCACGGTCGTCTTGTAATCCTGGTATCCCTGAAGTGAGAGCTCGAGATTATGCGAGCCCGGCTGGACGCTGATGATGTAGAACGGGTTTGCCGAGAGTGTCTTTCCCTGGTAGGTCCCGTCGAGATAGATGGCAGCTCCGGAAGGAGATGAGCTGACCGAGATGGACCCGGTACTCGGAGCCGGTGTGAGGACAGGGGATATGCTCGTCGTCTGTCCGGAGTAGATGGTGACGGTCCCTGCCCATTCCTGGTAGCCTGATAACCTGAGGCTTACGGTGTGGCTCCCGGGAGCAAGGTTGCCGACAGTGGTTGGAGTATGCCCGAAATAGTTGCCATCCACATAGACCGCAGCCCCGGACGGGGATGAGGATACCTGGAGGTTGCCGGTCGTGCTCACCGGAGCCAGCACGGCATTGATGGTGGTCTCACGGTTTGCCGTGACCTGCGGTGATGCGTAGTACGGCTGGTAACCGGAGAGATATATGGTCAGGGAATGGCTCCCGGCCGGGACCACCGGGAAAGAACACGGTGTGCTGTAACTGTCAGTCCCATCCAGTGTCGCCTTGGCCCCGGATGGCTGCGAGGTCACGTAGATGGATCCGGTCTGTTGCGTGGGAACCAGGTTGGCCTGGACATCGATCGTCTGGCCGGCTCCGGGATTTTCGTTGTATGTCCTGCTCCACGACTGGTAGCCGGGCAGGTAGACCGAGATGGTATGCGAGGGGGAACCGGTGACATAGACCGGTACTGTGACCGGTGTCTCGCCCGCATGTTTCCCGTCAAAGGTCACATCGGCACCCCCGGGGGAAGAATCTATATGGAAATATCCCTCATCGCCGCCGATGGGGGTAGGGGAGATGGTAATAACCGGGGACAGATCTGCAAATATCGGAATGGTCTGCCCTGCCTGGGGATTGCCGGGAATGAACTGTTCATATGGTTCATACCCCTGCCTGGTGATGCGAAGCGTATGGCCCGGAGTTCCCGTGGAGGATACCTGCACAGTTACAGGAGTCACTCCCTTCTGTTCGCCATCGAAGGTGACGGTGGCGCCTGAGGGATCAGACGCGATCTGGTAATATCCTGCTTCTCCTCCGATCATCTGGTGTGCCGATCCAGAGCCGGAGAGAGCCAGGACGAGGATCAGGGACACCATGAATATAAACCAACGAACTCTCATGTTTACACCTTTATTTTTAAGAAAAGAGATGGGAGGACCCGTATTTAAGAATATCGCATTTATATTCTTCGCGATACCGCGTACATGGCCAGTGCCAAAATACCGCCCATGAGAGCAGAGAGATGTGATCCGGCCTCACGGGGTGTTGGAACCGCGCCCTGGTCGAATATTGCATTGACAGTAGCAATCTCTCCCCCGGAGACCTGTATGGTCGATTGCCAGTCCCGGTATCCACCCAGTTTCAGATGCACTTCATAAGAACCCGGTTCAAGGGAATTCACACCCAGTGGCGTTATCCCTCTGTATGCGTTGTCGACAAAAACCTCTGCTCCGGAGGGTGAAGAGGTGATGGAGAGGCCTCCCATGGTCGCCACCGGGTTTGGAATAAGGGGTATGGTGAGCTGTGTGTCCCCTGCTGCGGAGACCTGAACCGTTCCCGAATAGTCCTGGTAGCCTGTCCGGCCTATCTCGATGACATGAGAGCCGATTGCAATGTCGTGAAGAAAGAGATACCCATCTTGTGGCGTCTCTCCCCTGTATATTCCATCAACATAGACTGATGCGCCGGGAGGGTTGGTGGCGACACTGATCGTCCCGGTGCTGGAGACGGGAGGATTCCTTACCAGGACCGGATCGATTGTGGTGGTGGCTGCTGCCCGGACATTGCTGTATCCGGTCCAGTCCTCGTAACCGGGGAGGCGAAGCTGCACGTAATGGCTGCCCGGGACAAGATTGCCGACGGTCGTGGGCGTTGAACCGTAATATATGCTGTCCACATATACCGAAGCGCCGCCTGGTTTGGAATTTATCGCCAGGTTTCCCGTTTTCTGCAGGGGTACAAGGTATGCTGATACTTCGGTACTCTTGCCACCATGGACGGTTATCGAGGAATAGTAGGTCTGGAATCCCGGTTTGGAGATGGTAATCTCATGGCTGCCCATGGCAACATTGGCAAAGGTGCATGGTGTCACCTGGCTTGCCGATCTGTCCAGAGTTGCCGTCGCGGCATCCGGCGACGAGCTGACAGAGAC
>DAWO01000023.1:12943-30242 GCA_002509485.1 Methanolinea sp. UBA477 | reverse complement strand
TGAGCAGGATCGGCCTCGACGGATCGACGCTTGTCTTTTCCACGTATCTTGGAGGAACAGGGGATGACGAAGGAAATGCGATAACGCTGGATACCGACAATGACATATATATTACCGGTTCGACCGACTCGATCCTCTTTCCCGTGATCAGCCGGTACCAGAGGACATATCTTGCAGGCCAGCAGGACGCGTATATACTTAAAATTGACGGCAACGGCACGCAGTTGCTCTATTCCAATTATATCGGCGGAACCACGAAGGATGTCGGGTATGGCGTGGCAGTCGATGGGAACAACAACCCCTATATCACGGGCGAGACCTATTCATGGAATTTCCCGACAAAAGACGCCTACAACGCGGTATTTTCCGGGTACAGCGATGTTTTCGTGACAAAAGTCGGATCATCAGGGGAATCGCTTGTATATTCGACATATATCGGGGGAAAAAGCCAGGATGCAGGGAGATCGATTGCAGTGGATGAACAGGGATCTGCGTATATAACAGGGCTTACCAGGTCCCTGAACTATCCCACCATGGCCGCTTTCCAGCCTTCCAACGGAGGGATCGTGGACGCATTCATGAGCCGGATCTCCCCTGACGGCAGATCACTTGAATATTCCACCTATCTCGGGGGGACGGGATATGACGAGGGCCGGGGAATCGCGGTCGACAGCGCACGGACGGTCTATATCGCGGGGGCGACAAGCTCCCGGAACCTGGCGGTGATCGATCCCTACCAGGAAGTCTTTGGCGGAGGCACCTACGACGCATTCGTGGCAAAGTTCACACCCTTCCAGGCAGCTCCCGATTACTTCACCTATCTTGGCGGAAACGGGCTTGATGTCGCGAACGCGGTTACGACCGACGGAAGCGGAGGAGCATATATAACCGGACTTACCGGTTCTGTCAACTTCCCGACAATCGATCCCTATCCGACGACCTTCGGTGACAGGGGCCAGGGCGGTTTCCTGGCAGTACTCCTTGACGAGGTGGAACCGCCGCGTGTGCCGACTGCAGACTTCGGTGCAGATATCACAAGCGGTATGGCCCCGCTTGTCGTGCAGTTTCAGGATCTCTCCACCGGGTACCCGACGTCGTGGCAATGGGTATTCGGCGACGGGAACACGTCGACCGACCGGAATCCCGTTCATAGCTACAATACTCCCGGAACCTATACCGTGAACCTGACCGCGACGAATTTCATGGGCAGCAATACCCGCTCACGGCCGGGATACATCGTTGTCGGCGGCATTCCTCCGACAACGTCCCCGACAACAACCATTCCGACAACATCTCCAACCACCACCATCCCGACAACATCGCCCACAACAACCATTCCGACAACATCGCCTACACCCACACCGACGATCGTCCCGCAGCTGCCACATCTCTTCTACGGGAACGTGACCCTTGGCGGGGTCCCGGCACCCACCGGAACAAATATCACCGCTGTTGTCACGGGCGGCGGTGGCTCTCTCATCACCGACACGGTGGGAGTATATGGGAGCGCCGGATTCACCGGGAACAAACTGACAGTCCAGGGAGCAATCCCCGAAAACGCCCCGATCGAGTTCTACGTGAACGAGAACAGGGCGGAATGCCATGACGTCCAGGCAGGAGGAGCCTGGCAACAGAGTTACCCGTTCGAATCAGGAGAAGTGACAGAGCTTGACCTCCGGGTGGCTGAACCGACAACCATCCCCACAACGGTACCAACCACATCGCCTACAACAACTATTCCAACAACATCCCCAACCGCGACGATTCCGACCACAACGCCGACTACCACACCAACGATCATCCCGGAACTGCCACACGCCTTCTATGGAGGGGTCCATATAGGGGGCGTTCCCGCACCGGCGGGCATGACAATCGAGGCGATTGTTGCCGGAGGCGGCGGAACTCTCGTCACGGACGCGATTGGAGTGTACGGATCGCCGGCGACCGGGGACAAGCTGCTCGTCCAGGGGAATATATCCGATGCATCCCCGATAGAATTCCTCATCGAGGGACGGGAGGCGCAATGTTATGACGTGGTCGCGGGCGGCCCATGGCAGGACACCTACCCGTTCGGACCAGGCGATGTGACCGAGCTTGACCTGAGGCTGTTGAGCCCGATCGCCGATTTTTCAGCCACCCCCACATCCGGAATTGTCCCGCTTGAAGTGCAGTTCACCGATACGACGATCGGCCAGCCTGTCGCGTGGGAATGGGACTTCGGGGACAATACCACGTCCACGGAGCAGAATCCGGTTCACATCTATGATATGTCTGGATTCTTCACCGTCTCCCTGACAGTGGATGACGGGACATACACGGACAGCATCACAAAAGACGCGTACATCTTTGTCCAGTCACCGCCAGTCGGTGGTGACAAGGGATACTTCCTGGTCCACTGCAACGTAGACGGAGCAGAGGTATACTTTGACGACGACTACAAGGGAATGATCGAGAGTGGCACGCTTCCTGTCCAGGTCTATATCACTGCTGCACCGTACCGGACATACACGGTCCAGAACGACGGATATATGACCGTCACCGGGAATATCACCCAGTACCCGGCAAAGGACCAGACCGTAAACATCTATGTCACGCTTGAACCGGTGACAGATTACCACACCATCCTTGCGACCGCAGGCGATAACGGGACGATCGATCCCTCAGGCGAGATCAGTGTTCCTGACGGCGGCTCCCAGATCTTTACGATAACACCTGACGACGAATACAGGATCGAGAATGTCTTCGTGAACGGAGTCGGCATCGGACCCTCCGGTTCATACGAATTCCCCGATGTCACGGAAGATCAGACGATACACGCAACATTCGCAGCAGAAGGCCCGGACCTGTACACGATAACCGCCACCGCCGGAGAACACGGTTCCATCGAGCCTTCCGGTCTTGTCAGTGTAGGTTCCGGTGGATCGGCCGACTTTACGATCAGCGCGGATTCGGGCTACGAGATCGCGGACGTCCTGGTCAACAGCGTCTCGATTGGTCCGCAACCGTTCCACCGGTTCGAGAACGTCACCGAGGACCAGACCATCCACGCCACCTTCAGGGACGCATGGCACGAGTATTACTACATCAACGCCACGGCAGGGACGGGAGGAATGATCACCCCGTCCGGGCTCATCGCAGTCCCGCCGGGTGGAACGCAGAACTTCACCATAACACCATACTACAACTACATCGTGCAGAACGTGATGGTGGACGGTGATGCCAAGGGAGCGGTCAGTGAATGGAGGTTCCCCGATGTCATATCCAATCACACCATCTCTGCCACCTTCAAGCAGCAGGGAGGCGGCGGCGGCGGCGGTAGCGGCGGCGGCGGAGGGGGTTACAGCGCCCCCACGCCAACCACCATCGTCACGACCACCCCCACCACGCAGGTACCCGCTGACGGGGACTCGGGAGATACGGAAGTGAACGTGACCCACACCATCGAGACAGTGCGGACAGAGACGGTCACCACCACGGCTACAACGGCCGTCCCCACGAGCATCGCTCCCCCACCACAGCCGTTCTGGACCAGGTTCCCGGTTGCATGGCTCGCCATACTCCTGGTCCTGCTCATCATCGGCGCCGCAATCGGCATCTACTACTACTACTACCGGAAACAGAAGGCCGGAGAAGTCCTCTTTGAAGAAGAATAATTTCCGTCCCTTTTTTTGCCAGCCACTTTCACACCGCATCCCGCCCTCTTTTCCTGTTGTAACGAGTTACTCACTGAAGGCAAAACACGAGCCCGGGGGATCAACGAAACCCAACACTCATAACATTTGAAAGAGGATAAGGAAGTAGAATGGACGAGAGCCACACCATCTGGATAGAGAAATACCGGCCGATGAGACTGGAAGATATCGTCGGCCAGGACGAGATAATCGAGAGGCTTGAATCCTACGTGAAGACCGGCAACCTGCCACACCTGCTCTTCACGGGCACTGCGGGTGTCGGGAAGACGACGGCCGCGATCGCACTTGCGAGGGAGTTCTTCGGCGAATCCTGGCAGATGAACTTCCGCGAGTTGAACGCCTCCGACGAGCGTGGCATAGACGTGGTCAGGAACCAGATCAAGCAGTTTGCACGGACATCGCCCCTGGGCGGCACGACATTCAAGATCCTCTTCCTCGACGAGGCGGATGCCCTCACTCCTGATGCGCAGGCAGCGCTTCGCCGGACGATGGAGAGCTATGCCCAGTCATGCAGGTTCATCCTTTCCTGCAATTATTCATCAAAGATCATCGATCCGATACAGAGCAGGTGCGCGATCTACCGTTTCAGGCCGCTCGGTGCCGAAGCGGTCACGGAGGAGATACGGCGGATCGCAGAAAAGGAAGGCCTGGAAGTCTCTGAAAAGGCAATCGATGCCATCGTCTATATAGCCCAGGGCGATATGCGAAAGGCCATCAACGCCCTCCAGGGAGCAGCGATCATCAGTCAGGAGATCGATGCCGGGATGATCTATGCCATCACCGCCTCTGCCCGCCCGGACGAGATTGACGAGTTGCTCTCACTCTCGCTCAACGGCGATTTCGAAGGGGCCGGCAAGGTCCTCGAACAGCTCCTCCATGACAGGGGGATAGCCCCGAACGAGATGATCAACCAGTGTTACCGGGCAATCCTGAAACGCCCGATGGATGAGGAATTGCGGGTTGCCCTGATCGACCACCTTGGCACGACCGATTTTTGTCTCTCAGAAGGTGCCAGCACCGATATCCAGATGGAGGCACTCATTGCCCGGCTCGTGATGACCTCAAGACGGTATACCTGAGGGATCGCATTGGCACTGGATACTGAGCCTGAAATAATCGATCGCGACGCCGACTGGAGCAGGTTCTTAAAAAACCGGTACAAGAAACAGCTGCACGAATTGAACAGGGAGTACCCGTACAAGCGGTCGCTTTTTATCGATTACCGTGAACTGGAAAGTTTCGGCAGGACCGGCATCCGGATGGCCGACGACCTGCTGGAAAAACCCGGCACAGTCATAGATGATGTCAAAAATTCGATCAGGAATCATCAGCTCATAAAGGCCAGGGAGGGAGAGCGGCCCGCCGAGATCAATATCCGCTTCATCAACCTCCCGAGAAAGATTGGGATCAGACATATTCGGTCGGATCACATCAACAAGTTCGTCAGCGTCGAAGGGATCCTCCGAAAGACCACCGAGGTGAGGCCCAGGATCGTCCAGGCGGTATTCCGATGTCCCGGGGGGCATCTGACCGCCAGGGAACAGGGATATGGAAAATTCAGGGAGCCCGAAGGGTGCGCGACCGACGGGTGCACATTCAAGAAACTGGAACTCGTGCCAAAACGTTCCCGGTTCATCGATTCCCAGAAACTTCGTATACAGGAGTCTCCCGAGGGCCTGCGTGGAGGTGAACAGCCACAGACCCTTGACGTGGACGCAACCGACGACCTGACGGGCAGGGTCACTCCCGGTGACCGGGTGGTGATAAACGGGATTCTCCGTTCGATCCAGCGTGTAAGCCACGGAGACAAGAGCACGATCTTTGACATCTACCTCGAATGCAATTCCATCGAGATCGCAGAGAAGGAGTACGAGGAGGTCGAGATCGAGGAGAAAGACGAGGAGGAGATCATCCGTCTCTCGAGAGACCCAAACATCTACCGGAAGATAACCCACTCGATTGCACCGACGATATATGGCAACGAGGACGTGAAAGAGGCGATAGCGCTCCAGCTCTTCGGAGGGATAACAAAAGAGATGCCTGACGGAAGCCACCTGAGGGGCGATATCCATGTCCTCCTGATCGGCGACCCCGGTATCGCGAAGAGCCAGCTCCTCCGGTATGTCGTCAAGTTGTCACCACGGGCGATCTACACGAGCGGCCAGTCTTCAACCTCTGCGGGGCTCACCGCAACCGCCGTAAAGGACGAATTTGGTGACGGCCGGTGGACACTCGAGGCAGGTGCCCTGGTCCTCGCAGATATGGGTATCGCCGCCGTCGACGAGATGGACAAGATGCACAAGGAGGACCGGAGCGCACTCCACGAGGCGATGGAGCAACAGTCAATCAGCGTGGCAAAGGCGGGAATTACCGCAACACTCAAGTCACGATGCGCACTCCTGGGAGCCGCCAACCCTAAATACGGGCGTTTCGATGATTATGCCCCTATCGGGGACCAGATCAACATGCCTGCCTCACTCCTCTCCAGGTTCGACCTCATCTTCGTGATGAGTGATAAACCCGACCACAAGAGGGACGCTGCCATTGCTGAACATATCCTGAAAGCACACAACATCGGAGAGACCATCGCCCAGCACAGCCGGCAGCCTATTCCGGGTGTCGACGACGAGTATATCGCCGAACAGTTAAAGCCGGTCACACCTGACATCGAGCCCATGATCTTTCGCAAGTACGTGGCCTATGCAAAGAGAACCTGTTTTCCACGCCTGACCGACGATGCCAGGAATTCACTCATCGATTATTACATGAAACTCCGTGACCTCGCCTCGGAGTCGTCAAAGCCGGTCCCGGTGACCGCACGGCAGCTCGAGGCTCTGGTCCGCCTCGCGGAAGCAAGCGCACGGATCAGGCTTTCCAATACCATCGAACCAGTTGACGCGGAGAGGGTGGTCAAGATCGTGGATACCTGCCTCCGGCAGGTCGCATACGACGCCAAGAGCGGGAGTTTCGATATAGACCGGGTCGTCACAGGTTTCTCGAAGGGCAAGCGTGACCTCATCCGGATGATCAAGCTTGCCATACGGGAACTGGCCGATGACAACGGTCGGGCGCAGATCGAAGACGTCATCACCAGGCTGGTCCAGGAAGGCCATTCAAGGGATGAGATCCGGCTCCAGATCGACATGTTCCTTCGCCAGGGAGAAGCGATGGAGCCCAAACAGGGGATCATAAAACTGATCTGAACCGCAATATCTAATCTCTTCTGAAAGTACAACACTCTATCATGGTCTCCGACCGTGAACAGGCAATCTTTGAGGCTGCCGTGAAACTTGGTGCCCTCTACCACCAGTGGGTGGGCACCCCCATATCCCCCGCAACCGCCCACCTCGTGGAAAAGGCGATAGAGGGGAGCGTCAAACTCCAGCCATATGTCGAGGAGGTCAGCGTGCACCTCGACCGCGAGCTGATGTCCCCGAATGTCTTTGGGTATTCTGAGCTGAAAGGACTGATGTTTCACGTCGATATAGTAACCAGGGTTGGCGGCGCGTCCTGCCATGCAAGGCTTTGCCGGAGAGGAGAGTACCCCCTCATGGAGATAATCGGGTGTCATGAAGGACCGAACGTATCCGGTGACTGACGACCACATCCATATCGATCCCGTAAACGGGAGGGGGCTCGCCGCCGTGAAAGATTTCCGGAATGCCGGTGGCAGTCATATCTTCCTTGTTAGCAAGCCTTCGGGATCATTTGGGATACTCCCTGGAAGGGGGAGCGATTTCCTCCCGGTATTCGAAGGGACGCTCCGTGTAACAGAAATGGTTCGGGAAGATGGAGTCACTGTGTTTCCTGTCCTCGGCGTTCACCCCGCCGAAGTATCACGGCTCTCTTCGGTCATGCCCCTCCACGAGGCGGTATCCGTGATGAAAGGCGGGCTGGAGGTCGCAGCCGGATTTGTCGGGAAGGGGGATGCGGTTGCCCTGAAGAGCGGAAGGCCACACTACGATGTTCCTTCCGAGATCTGGGACGCATCGAACGAGATACTCTCATTTGCGCTTTCACTTGCAGCAGACCTCGACTGTGCCATACAACTCCATGCCGAGACCGGCCCGTGCAGTGATATCGTCACGATGGCGGCCGATGCAGGACTCGGGATTGATCGGGTGGTGAAACACTACGCGACACCTGATACGCCACTCATGCCTTCGATGATTGCCACGCATCCCGAAATCCCGGACCTGGTAAGGCAGGGACGCATTTTCACGATGGAGAGCGATTACATGGATGAGAATTCCCGGCCGGGAGCGGTTATCGGGCCAAAATCAGTGCCCCGTGTCACGAGAAAGATGATCGAGGCCGCAGTCATCACCATCGATGATGCCTGGAAGATCCATTCGGAAAACCCCTCCCGGATCTATGGCGTCGATATAAACCTGTGACCGTCTCTCCAAAAAAACCTCCTGCTGACATTTTATAATGGTTCCTTTCCCATACTGTACGGATGTATCTAAAGGTCCACCGAAGCCCCGACGGCAACGAGGTGGTGGCGGTCTGCGATCGTGAACTGCTGAATACCACGGTGAAGCGGGGCGATCTCGAGATCTGTATAAGTAAATACTTTTATGGGGACCGCCTGTCACGGCCCGAAGATGTGCGGTCATTGCTCGCGAAGGCAGATAACATCAACCTGATGGGCGAACGTGTCGTAGCCCTCGCCATCGAGATGGGTCTTGTCGAGCAGGCGGGTTGTATCATGTTCGGGACCATCCCACACGCACAGGTCATCAGGATATGAGAATCAAGGAGAATATCTGCCCCAGGTGCGGAGGGCCCTCTCCTGACGGCGGCACCTGCGCACGATGCAGGGTCGACCAGATCCGGTGGATGGAGTGTGACCCCCGGATCTCTGTCATCGAATGCCCGTCCTGCGGCGCGTGGAAAGAGGCGGGTGCCTGGACTGATCTGAACCGCGAAAGGACGGATATTGCAACCGAGCGAATTTTGCGGGCCATTCACCTGGATCCAGGGGTCGAATCGCCCGGGTTTGATCTCCGTATCGAGGATATCAGTCCCAACCGGTCACGTGCCAGTTGCGCGGTATCAGCATCCCTTCTCGGTATCCCGGTTCAGGAATCGTGCAGCATCGAGATAGTGTGGCAGAAGGAACAGTGTGACCGGTGCAGCAGGATGTCCGGAAGCTACTACGAGGGGGTCGTCCAGGTACGTGCCAGAGGACGTAAGCCCTACCCGTTCGAGATCGCAACCGCTGCCGGTATCGCCCAGGAGACAGAGGATGCCCTCCAGGAAGGGGGGGAGAGGCTCTCTTTTATCTCCCGCATGGACGAGAACAGGGACGGCCTTGATATCACCATCGGATCCCAGAGGATAGGCCAGGAGATCTCTTCGAATATTGTCCGCAGGCTCGGGGGCAGGTTTTCGACCCATCCCAAGCTCGTTGGCGAAAAGGCCGGAAGAAAGGTCTACCGGGTCACCTACTCGGTAAGGCTCCCAAAATATATTAGGGAAGACATTATCATCCACGGCGGCAGGTATGCCGAGGTGATTGCCGTCGACAAGGATAACGTCAGGATCAGGGATCTCTTTTCAGGTGCCACGAGAACGGTAAAGGAGAGCGCTGTAGAACGACTCATCGGCAACCTGCGGGATGCAGAGTGTGTCATGGTCGCCTTCCGCGACGGTGACATGATCGGGGTCCTGGAACCTGCCTCGGGAGAGACGATCGAATGCCAGGTCCACCCATCTTCCCCGCTCTGCGCCGGACAGGAGATCAGGATAATGAGGGATGGAATAGATCTCATAGTCATCGGGTAGCATGAACACAAGGATCATTCCCCTGGACGAGTTGAAGTCGGTGCAAAACCTTGACTGGGTCGACAACGGCCACAGACCCTACATCAGCGGGGAGAAGGCATACGTCCCGGTCAGGGAAGGGTACCCCTTCGAATGCTCCATTCCGCCAAGACAGCCGTACAGGGGGCGGGGATACCAGATGATCGGTCCGATCGCGGTGGTGCACGGGGAGAAGCCCACAAAAGAAGAGGTGGCCGAGCTGGTTCGGTGGCAACGGCCCCGGGGAGTAATCTGGCTGAAATCGTTCCAGGGGGTGACAAGGACCCCGCATACCGAGCTCCTCGCGGGGTCGTGCGGAGAGGTGATCCACAGAGAGAACGGGATATCCTTCAGGCTCGACCCGTCAAGGGTCATGTTCGCGCAGGGCAACCGGGAAGAGAAGGCACGAATGCAGAGGATCATCGCGAAGGGCGAACGGGTTGCCGACATGTATGCGGGAATCGGGTATTTCTCCATACCTGCCGCACTGGCAGGTGCACGGATCCATGCAATGGAGATCAATCCCGTGGCTTTCTCCTACCTGGAAGAAAACATCGCCGAAAACGGTGTTGAATCACGTGTTTTTCCAGAATGCGGAGACTGTAAAAGGCTGCTTTCAGGGAGATACGACCGGTTCATCATGGGGCATTTCGGGAGTGCCGCAATGCTTCCGGCCGCACTGGAACATGCGTTACCGGGATCTGTCCTGCATGTCCACTCCGCCGGAAAGGATGCTCCTGATATCGCTGACCGGATCAGCGAGGCAGGATTCGGATCATCGATACAGTGCCGCAGGGTGAAGAAGACCGGGCCGGGCCAATGGCATCATGTCCAGGATGTGACGCTCTCGTGACCTGGATACAGACACTTGCGGGAAAGAAGATCGTGCTCGCGGTGACCGGCAGCATCGCGTCCGTGGAGTGCGTGCACCTGGCCCATGCTTTGAGAAGAAAGGGTGCAGAGGTGCAGGGGGTGATGAGTGCGGCCGCATGCGGTATCATCCACCCGGACGCCCTGACCTATGCAACAGGAAGACCTGCCATCACCTCGATATCGGGCATGGTCGAGCACGTGGGCATGTGCGGAGAGGGGGGATGGGCTGATCTCCTCCTCATCGCGCCATGCACGGCCAATACCCTCTGCAAGATGGCCGGGGGAATCGACGACACGCCCGTGACAACCTTCGCGACGACGGCNNACGGGGTGTATCCATACTCTCCGCGAATGGGGGGTGCAGGTTATCGGCCCGCGGATCGAGGAGGGAAAGGCCAAGATTGCGTCGACCGACCAGATCGTCCTTGCCTGCGAGCGGGAACTGCTCGGAAGACCACTTGCCGGCAGGCACGTCCTGATCACGAGCGGGCCCTGCCGTGAACCGCTCGATGATGTGAGGGTCCTTACCACGCGCTCGACGGGGCAGATGGGCCAGGCTCTCGCACGTGCCGCCTTCCGGCTCGGGGCTGAAGTGACGGTCATCCACAACTCGGAGATCCCATGCGTGCGGAACGTCCCGGCAGAGACTGCGGGTGAGATGCGCGATGCCCTGCACAGGATCTGTGAATCGGAGAGAGTGGACATCTATATCAGTGCAGCGGCCATATCGGATTTCGCTCCGGAACGGCGGCCGGGAAAGATCCCGAGCGGGCAGAAGGAGATTATCAGGCTGGCACCGCTCCCGAAGCTGATCTCTCTCGTAGCAGAAGAGTACAGGATACCTACGGTTGCCTTCAAGCTCGGCGACGACGCAGAGGAGAAGGCGAAGACGATGCTTGGAAGCGGGATCTTTCTCGTCGTCTCCAACGGCCCTGAATCGATGGGGTCAGCAGAGAGCAGGGTTGTGGTGCTGGGTGACGACATCCGCAGGGAGTTCTCCGGATCAAAAGAAGACGTGGCGATGGATATCTGCAGGCTTATTGCGCAGGAGTCTGACCGCTGGAACAGGAGAGACTCCAATTCGTGGTGATACCTGTGCCAAAAGTCAGATTCCTGTTGGCGGAGGGGATTGGAGTTTTATGACGCGTACGGTAACGTCTTTCTGTCCCGGCCACATATCCGGGTACTTCAGGCCCGTATTCGGACCCGATGCCCGCAGCACAGGCAGCATGGGTGCGGGGATCGTCATCGATGAGGGCGTCAGGGTGACCGCCGGACTGGCCGATCTGACGAGAGTGACGGTGGATCGGGTGGATCTCAATGACTGGGTGATTGAGAGATCTGGCGGGTCTCTCCCGGTAGAGGATCTCCTCACCCGCATGGGAGCAGAGGCGGAGATCAGGACCGCGTGCCGTCTTCCGATCGGGGCGGGTTTCGGCCTGTCTGCGGCTGCCCTTTCAGCGACGGCGGTTGCAGTGAACCGGCTGTACGACCTTGGTTTTTCCCTGGAGGAATGCATCGAGCATGCCCATGAATCCGAGATCCGGCACCACACCGGGCTTGGTGATGTTGCCGCCTCCCAGGGAGGCGGGAGGGATTGCCGGAAAGGGGCAGGGATAGATGCTGAGATCGAGAGGTGCTTCGATCTCTCTGATCGCATCTTTGCCGTAACCTTCAGTTCGCTTCCCTCCCCCTCAATTCTCAGCTCCAAAACTGCAATGGACCAGATTGTCCGGGCATTTCCCGGGCGCTGCCCGGAGACCCCTGAAGAGTTTTTCCGGTTTTCACGGGATTTTTCAGAGAAGAGCGGCCTCATCACGCCCGAAGTTCGGATCGGTCTCGGGGAGTGCGACAGGGAAGGGGTCCTGGCAAGCATGACCATGCTCGGAAACGGTGTCTTTGCATACGGAGAGGGTGCCCGGGAGATACTCGGGCAGCTTGGTGAGACCTTCGAAGTCCACGTCGCCTCTTCAGGTGTGCGGATACTGGAGGTGTCATGACAATCCCGCGTGATCATCCCCGTTACCGGTCACTCGTCGCCAGGGAATCCCTCGCTTCCTGTTGCCGGGAGGGCATCGTCTCCCTGGAAGGTCTTGCGGCGCACGGGCGGGGTGAGGCATTTGATTACCTCCTTGGGGAACGGACGACAGAGAGCGCTCTGATGGCAGAAAAAACAGCAGCGGCTTTCCTCCTGTGTGCAAGGAATCCGGTCATCTCGGTAAACGGCAATACAGCTGCCCTTGCTGCCGGTGAAATCCGCGATCTCCAGGAGGCGACGGGTGCAAAGGTCGAGGTGAACCTGTTTCACCGCACAGAAGAACGAATAGAGAAGATCCGGCGGCTTCTGGAAGATAACGGTGTACGTGTCCTGGAAGGGGAGGCACAGCGCCTGCTTGCGCTGTCACATGACCGTGCGTACTGCCTGGTTGAAGGCATCTTCTCGGCCGACGTGATACTGGTGCCGCTGGAAGACGGCGACCGGTGCCAGGTGCTTGCCGGCATGGGAAAGACGGTCATCACGATCGACTTAAACCCTCTCTCACGGACGGCACGGGCGGCAACCCTCACGATCGTCGACGAACTCACCCGGGCTCTCCCGAATATCACGAGGTTTTCCCATAGTTTACGGCAGGAAGAATCCCTGGAATTAATAACGGTGCATGACAATGCTGTACTCCTGAGGGAGGCGCTTGGGGAGATGAGACGGAGGCTTGGAGATGCTCTGGATTGAAAAATACAGGCCGACCGGGTTTTCAGAGATACTCGGGCAGCCACGGGTCGTCTCCCACTTACACTCGTTTGCCAAGGCCGGCACCTTTCCCCACCTCCTCCTGACCGGGCCTCATGGTACGGGAAAGAGCGTGAGCATGGAATGTCTTGCTTCTACCCTGTTTGGGGAATTTCCCGGACCAAACATCACCGTCATCCAGGTCTCGGACCTCTTCTCGCTCGGAAAGAGATATCTCGAAGAACAGGAGCCCTATGCACATATTTACCAGAAAGACCAGAGCCTGCTCGTCAATTTCAAGAATATCACCAGGTGGTACGCGTCTATCCGGCCTCTCGATGCCGAATTTCGGATGATGGTCTTTGAAGGCGCCTCCAGTCTTACCAGGGAGGCCCAGTCTGCATTGAGGCGAATCATGGAGCGCTACAGCAGGACATGCAGGTTTGTGCTGATATCCACCCATACATCAGGGATCATCCCTGCAATCAGTTCCCGTTGCCTGCCATTCTTTTTTGCACCGCTCGATTCCGATGTCATCACAGGTCATCTCTGCCACGTGCTGGAGATGGAGGGGTTCAGCGTCGGCGACGTCTCCGGAGACGATCTGGATCTCATCGTACAGGCTTCGGACGGAGATATGAGAAAGGCGATGGTACTCCTGCAGACCATGGTGGAATCGGGAACATCCTTTGACCTGCTCAGGTGTTCGCAGACTGAGGCAGGACAGGTGGCACATGCGGCTTTCTGCGCGATGGTCCGTGGAGAGATGGATTCGGCAGTACAGCGTGTAGAGAAGCTGATGATCGAGTACGGACTCTCTTCAGAGGAGGTTGTACGGCATATCAGGGCTGCGGCGAGGATTGAGTACAATGATCCGAGAATCGCCGATGCCCTGGGTGATACGGACCACATTCTCGGTCACTGCAATAACGAATACGTGCAGCTGAACACACTTGTATCAAGGATAGTAAAAGAGGTATTTTCATGAATGCGGCTCACAACAAAGTCCGCAAGCATTATGACGAGGTGGCTGACATCTATGATTCCCGTTACGACCGGAACCGGGGAAGACTCTATTACAGCCGTCTGAGTGAAAATGTCCTCGAACTTCTCCCCAGGGGAAGAACACTCCTCGACCTTGGGTGCGGGACAGGCCTCTTCATCCAGCGCTACGGGAGATACGGAGGGTCCGCAGTTGGCCTGGACATCAGCCCCGGTATGATCAGGAGAGCACGGTCACGGTGCAGGATGGACCGGTTTGCTGTAGGGAATGCCGAGATACTGCCCTTCCGGAACGAGTCGTTCGATGCGGTGTCAAGCCTCCTGGCCTTCAGCTACCTCAAAGAACCCGAATCAATGGTCCGTGAAGCCTACCGGGTCCTCAGACCCGGAGGTGTCATCGCCGTGGTGACTCTCGGGAAGAACCTCTTCACGTCCGGTCTTCCGGCACTCTATGCAATGGGTGAGGCGATGAACATCCGCTATGTAGGCATGGGCGATTTCGGCGAGAGATACTATTCAGAATCCGAGATGAACGACCTGTTTTCAGAGGCCGGTTTTACGGACATTCGCGTCCGCCGGTGCTCGTTTGCCCATATCAACCTGATCGAACCGCTCTATGAGATCGCACGAAAGATCGAACCCTTCGTGGAAGAGAGACTCCCTTACCTCGCATACAACCTCCTCGCCAGTGCACGAAAACCCGGATGAAGACAAAATCACCCGATTCTCGTCGGGACAGGCGCAGAAAAAGCCTCCTCGGTGTTTTGTGTGTGGAGACTGAATCGAATTGTTATCTGTATACCAATTCAGTCACCCACAACCGCCGCCGGGGCGTCCTCACATAACTCATACCCAATTGCTCAACTATGACTGTGAATCAGCCTCGCGGTATTTTTTCGGGAGGCGGCGCGGCATCGCACATGGGGTGTGGGGGCGGATAGCCCCCACAAAATGTATCCATCCTGTTCATCAATCCTGTCCACACCAGGTAGCGAAGAACCATAAAAAATGAAAATGGTGGAGCCATTTTCAAAGGGAAATGGGTATTACGGCGAAAGATGCCTGATCACGCGGTTCTTCTTTTCTATGGCCGCATCGGCAGCGCGACGAACGGCAGTCTTCATGCTGGAAAAGTCAGCCTTGTTCCTGTCCACGACCTTTTTCACAGGCGTATATGCCGACTCACGGAACCTGGGGGTAAAATTCTGTTCCCGGCCGTCAACCACGAGGGCGACCCCGGGCGGGCCTGCCTCGACCCGGCCAATCTCCGCGACTCTGACTCCGATGCTGTCCATCAGGCCGGTGATGGCGGGAACTGCCTGGCGGGGTGCCACAAGGAGCAGGGCATCGAGCGAGACCCCGAGATAATCGATCTTCAACGATTCCAGCATCTCTCCGACCCCGGGATCGACAAGGCCGCGGACATGCTCCTCCTCGATAATTATCCTGCAGTTGGCGGTCTCCGCAATCTCGTATACATCTCCCCTGAGCCCGCCGTTGGTCACATCGGTCATGGCATGTATCTCATGTATGACCGGGTCTGCAAGGAGTGCCTCGCAGGCGCGAAGGAACTGGAGGTTGATGGTCTTTTCGACCACATCGGGAAAACCCGAATAAATTGCCGCTGTGGCGATCGTCCCGCCACCCGCACCCTCGGTCATGAGGAGGACGTCTCCGGGCGCAGTCCCCTTCCGGGCAGTCATGTAGGTTGCAACACCCACTGCCCCCACGCACCCTGTCAGCCTCCCGCCAAGGACCATGTCTCCGCCGATCCGGAGTGTTGATCCGGTCACGAGAGGGACATCCATCAGATCGGAGACCACCGTGATACCTGCGGTGTAATCAAAGATCTTTGCGACATCGCCGTCGTCGGCGACGTGGATATCAGATAAGAGGGCAAGTGGCCGCGCCCCCATCACGTACACGTCTCTCAAAGTCGCCCGTGTCACGTGGAAGCCGGCCAGGAACGGGAAGTCGGAGAGCCGGGAATGCATCCCGTCAACCGTACTGATTATATATTGTCTCTCCTCCCCGGAGCCCTCCAGGGCAACGGCTCCTGCATCGTCCATCTCATCGACTCCCACCGAGGCAGAGGTCTTCCCGATGATACGTGCCAGTTCACGGTGGGCGAAGAAGTCGCCTGTTCCACGGGAGCCGACACCGAACTCCCCCATACCGACACCTGAACGTTCGAATTCAAAAAAATCCCCGTGCAGGCCGCTGCTGAACTGGACCTCCTGTATGACCGCGTCTGCCAGCTCTTCTGCATACTCTCTCCCTGCGCTATCCTTGAATTCAAGAATACGATCCGCCAGCCCGTTTCGTATCGCATCCTGACTGATGCCCAGGCGGATCTGCCGCCTGGCATACTCTTCCAGGTCCATGTTGTAGCTGTTGTCTCTGTCCTGATAAAATTGTGCGGGTGATCAACAGTATCCCCGCGATACTCGCGATTCATGGCATCCGAACAGAAACAGGTATCTTAATGACTACCGTCCGCATCTCTTTTTACAGGGTAGGAGCAGGAAGATGAGTGATCTCCTGAGTAGATCGGGTGATGGGAAGACGGCCTTCACCCTGGCCGGGCTATTGGTATTCCTCCTCGCACTGTCAGTCCCCGTATCGGGGGCTGCTCCTGACTGGAGTTATACCGTGGGACGGGAATATGTATCCAGTAGTGATATCGCGTCTGACGGTTCCGCGGTGGTTATCGGCACGACCATGGGGCAGCTGCGTCTCCTCGACGGGGACGGAGTTCTTCTCTGGACCAAAAGCATTCCCGGCAGCCTGATGGGAGAGATCTCGCCGGATAATTCGTGCATCATTGTCGCCTCCCAGGAGTCGCTGGAGAAGGATAAGGGTGCAGTCCGCTGCTTTGACCGCAATGGAACGCAAATGTGGAGAGATGTGACCGGATGGGTTACCGATATCGATCTCTCGGAGGACGCACGGAACCTGGTCGTGGGGACCAGGAGGGGGGACGTGATCGTTCTTGATCTAAATGGAGACAGATTGGGACAATACAACGATTTCCCGAAGACATACGTGGTAAATGCCGCTGGCATCTCCGGAGACGGGACACGGATCGCCTACTCACTCTGTGAGAGCAAACCTGCTCTCGAAGTCGTCACGGTCAGGAATGGAAGAAGGACGATCTCTTCGCGTGTAGAGAATACAAATCTCATCGATATTATCA
>DAWO01000023.1:8527-12895 GCA_002509485.1 Methanolinea sp. UBA477 | reverse complement strand
ATCTCGTGATCACGGAAGACGGGGGTCTCGTTCTTGCCGCATCGGAAGACTCGTATCTGCGAGTCTATGCAGGCTCCGGTGATCCACTCTGGAATTTTTCAAGGGTTGGCGGAATGACTTCCCTTTCAGTAAACCTGGAAAAAGGCTTCATTGTATCAGGATCAGGCGATGGGCATATTGATCTGTTGAACCTGTCAGGGGATCCAGTCTGCTCGATGCATGTTCAAAGATTCCCTGAAAGTGTTGTATCGTCCGTAAAAATATCTGACGACGGCGGGTCGCTCATTGCGGTACTGAATGATAAGGAGATCCTGTACTATACCCTCGATTCCTGCGAAAGCCCGGATACAAAAAACGAGGAGATCCCAAAATCTCCTGAAACCGCGGCGGATCTCCGGGAAATAACCGTGGAATATCCCCCGGATACATCAGTATCACCGGGTAATACAAGTATCGGGTCGTGGACCCAGGATAACAGAGCTGCTGAACCGGATATATATGGTGTGCTGCTTCCCTCTCACTCCTCCATCCTCACCCGGGGAATCAATTTCGCTTCTGGAGATCTGCGTTTTTTTGCTTCATCATAGGTTCCCGGAGACGATGTGATACCGTTTTTCCGGTTCCGGAGGATCTCGAAAGATTCTTTGTGTTTATATGTTCTCGAAACACGATTTTTTTTCGTGCTTTCTGTTTTAATAATTTCTGCTGGATAAAAAATAAAAAGATTTATTATAGCAGAATTTTATCTCTACTCGTTTATAATTGCAAAATTGAGGTGTCAAAATGAAAAGAATTCTCATTTCTCTCACAGGAATATTCATTGTGTTATTGTGTGTCCAGGCAGCGGGTGCCGCCTCAGTAACGATCAGTCCGCTCTGGGTGCAGCCCGGTGATACAATCACCGTAACAGTCCGCGGTCTTTCTGATGGTTCGGATATCTCAATGAACTGGGAGGTCTTCATCGACGAACCGGGAGATGAATTTTCCTGGGACGTCATCGGTCTTGCATTTCCTGTCAACCTGAATGATGCGGATTTCTCGATCGAGAACCAGAATACCGCCACCAACAAGGTGGTGCTGAAAAATGACGTACCGAATCATGGACAGAGGGAACTTGTCCTCTCCGGAGATTCGGTAAACGGAATCTGGTCCGCATCTCACGGCAATGATTTCATCAACGGCACATGGCCCGAGATACACAACGAGGGAACGGTATTAACAGGAAAGACCAATGTCCTCTCTCTTGTCGGATGGCAGGGGACGAAAGGACCCAATCCATTGATACCGCAGCAGACAGACGGAGGTCCGGATGACTTCTCCATTCCGATGGCGTTCGAGGGGTTCGATAACGGCTGGGTAAAATTGTCCATCTTTGTGGACGGGCAGAATGTTGCTTCTGATACGGTGATGATCGGCTCGCCGCAATCCCGCACCGGCAACCTGTACATCTCTACGATTCCGGGTGGTGCCGACATCTATCTCGACGGCGTGTACTGGGGCAAGACACCCGGATTCGTCCAGTCCATCCCACCCGGTCAGCACCATATCCTCATCACTAGGGAAGGATACACGAGCTATGAACGGGACATCTCGGTCAAGGCATACGGAATTACCGTGCTTGCCGGAATCAGGCTTAACGGGACCTCCGGAAGCGTCTTCATCTACTCGATACCATCGAACGCCGATGTCTTCCTGGACCAGGAGTTCATGGGAACGACACCCTTGACCCTCACCAGTATAGAACCGGGATACCATACTCTCAGGGTAGCCAAGACAGGATATCGTGACTATAACAAGGAGTTCCTTATACGGGACGGCGAGCAGAAACGGCTCATCGTGCAACTCTGGTCAGGCGGAAAGATTCCATATATCGCCAAGTCGGGCGGGACTGACACGGAAGGTGATTCTTCACCGCAATTATCGGCAGTTTCAGGGTTCGACAGGCTGCCAGAGAGCAGGGTTGAAAAAGTTCTGGAATCAGGAAGATTATAAAGCAGGGGATCTCTTCCTTTCTGCCCTTTTATCAGGCATCTTCTCCCCGACTCTTTTCAGGTCCGGGATATGTATTGGAATGGAAGCGATCCATTGATCGTCTCTTCCCGGCAACTCCTGAAAGTACACAATTTTTTTCTGCCTGGAAAAATGAAATATCGTTATCCGGCACGGATATTCATTTTCAGGGATAACGGTGTGTTACTGGAGGTATCTCGATCTGGTCGGAAAACTGCTCCCTATACCCGTCCGGGAAGGTCACAGTGGTCAGTGACGGGGAGAAATCCGCCTTTACCAGGGGTGCAAACCAGTAACTCTTCAACACCTTCTCGGCTTCCAAAAATGACATCGCAGGTGTTCTCATTATCGTCTGCCCATCCTGATCCCTGACAGACGCGAACTGGTCCACCGTAAAGACGGCCTGTCCGTTCGACACCGAGATTACCTCGACTGGTTTGCCGAAATTTGACTCAAGAGCCGACTTCAGTTCCTTTGCGGGATCAGCGATACGGAGAAAGACTGCGAGGTTTTCAAAAAAAGACAGCGAGTAGTCGAATGTTATCTGTGCCCTCCCCTGATCGTCCAGGCGAATATCCAACGATTCCGCGGTCATTGCCTGTCCCGGAAGAGAGATGAGGCAGAGTAAAACAATTGTTGTGATGAATAATCTCTTTGTTATCATCTGATTCACCGGTGCCATTCTGTTGGCCGATGCACTCGATAAATGTTTGCCTCATGTTTGGGAAGAGAGAAGAAACCCATTTACCCCCCAAACAGCCGATAATCTCTTCATCGAATAGAATCATACCAGAAAGTTGAGATGAGGAAGAAAGCGCTTGCATTTCTCGGACTCATGATCTGGCTTGTCCTTGTCATCGGATTCATGCTCCTTGCAAAGACCCTTGACCTCGAGATATTCTTCGTCCTCTGGCTCATCGGAACCCTTGTCATTGCAGAACTTGCCTCTGACGCTTCGGCTAACGCAGCATACATGCGCAACCTCCGCTATGTCATTGCCTGTGGTGTCTTTATTTTTGGAATTATCGTGGCACTAAAGATACTGGAGATCCTGAACGCATGAGAAGGTACATTCCGTGGACACTTGCACTCGCTCTCTCTGCAGGGATCATCTTCCTTGTCCTCCTGCAGTCTGCCTCCCCGCTCCTGTACTCTGCAGAATACGATGCATTCACGAAGAGACATGTCAACCCTGCAGTCCTGAAACCGATAGGCCAGGACAGCGCGGATAGGTTATTGCCACTCATGTCCGATCTCCTCGACACACCAGGGACCGTTATCGTAAACCTTGAATACGGGGATGTGGATATCGCCAGGCAGGACCTGGAGGAGTTCCGTCAGCTCTCGCAATCGCTTGACTCGCTCGTCATCAACCTTGATATGTCGTCGAGCGAAGTCGGGGACTTCAGGAGAATGAACCAGAAGAACCTTCTCATCCTCTCTGAACTGGTCGAGAGCACCGCCCGCCTCGAAGAGTTGAATACCCTCGAGATCCGGTTCAGGGACGCCCGCGATCCCGCCTCGCTGACATCGATCACCTACGAAGGAGAGAGCCTGCGAAACCAGGTCTCCCAGTTGTATACAGAATACCGGTCCCAGGAAGAACCGCTCGTTTCGGTCAGCGAGAAGCTCGAGATAGATACGACCGGGTACGAGGAGAGCCAGGACCATTTCGAACAGATTGTAAAAAAGATCGGGGATGAACAGGAAAGACGTGTTTTCACGCTCCAGACTCAGATTCAACCAGAGATAAGCCCGTTTCAGCTGACCATGTCGCTGGCGCCGGAACAGGGTGAATTTCATGAAACCATACAGATGAGAGGGAACCTTGTCGGGGGAGAGGTCGCAGACCGTGAGATCGAGGTCCTTGTCGACACCAGGAAGGCGGCCTCCGTATTCACCGATCCGGACGGGCACTGGGAATACCAGTTCCTGATAGATACAATCAGTCCCGGGCCCCACACGGCTTTTGCGGTCTATTCCGGCTCGACTTTCTCGGATATCGTCTCTTTCGATGTGATCCTGGCCGAAACCTCCCTTACCCTGGATGAACCGGAGGTCTCGGAGGGGGGTCTTTCCTGCAGTGGGTGGCTCTTCTCCGATACAGGGCCGGTGGATGGAGTACCCGTCGATCTCATGGTGGACGGGCGACGGAGCACCTCGCAGCTGACTGATGAGCAGGGAGCCTTCAAAGCAGGTATACGACCGGGCCCGGGCGAACACCAGGTCTGGGCTCTCTTTTCCAATCCTGAAATCCCACTCTCTGAATCACAGAGCCGCGTATATTCAGTGACCATTCCCCCGCCGCGGCTCCAGGAGCCTGGCTTCCTTGACAGCTGGGAGAATGTTCTCGCCCTG
>DAWO01000023.1:5955-8424 GCA_002509485.1 Methanolinea sp. UBA477 | reverse complement strand
ATCCGTGAGGCTGTCCACATACTCTTTTCATCCGTAAGAGACGAGATTGCCGGAATGCTCCCCCTGAAGAACCCCCGGTCCTGCACACCGCGCGAGATCTGCAGGAGATGTTCGAATCTTCCACTCTTTGCGGATCTCTCTGCCTTCGTAAGGCTATACGAGTCGGTACGGTACGGGGTGAGGATTCCTGACGAGAAGGAACGCCAGTCCTTCATCGATCTCGCACGAGCGATCCATGGATCGCTTTTTGGGGGGCACCGGGAATGAGGAAGATCTTCTGGGTAACGGGGTTTTTTCTGCTCATCTGCCTCTCGGTCTTCTTCCTGCACATATCAACGAATACCGAAGAGTTCAGCCGGTATAACATGCAATGGAACGGTACCTCGCATTTTTTCGAATCACGTGCAGCCATGGATGCGACAGAGATCAGGCAGATATCAGACCTTGCAGGGAGAACAGACTCGTTTCTTCTCATCATCGCACCGGAGAGGCCGTTTGATGACCCGGAAAGCAGAGATGTCCACGATTTTCTCACGCAGGGAAATGTCGTATTTCTCGCAGATGAGACGGGTGCGGGAAACACCCTGCTGGAAGGGCTTGATAGCGAAATCAGGGTCTTTCCTGCAAACCTGACGAGCATGGAGAGGCAGTACGGTGACCCGTCATCCGTTCTAGCACATCCCTCGTCGCCGGATCCACTCAATTCCGGAATCACGAGCCTTGTCCTGAACAGTCCGTCATATACAAAGGGCGGAACCCCGGTCTTCACCACATCGCTTCTTACCTGGGCAGATGATAACGGAAACGGAAGAATCGATGAAACAGAAGAATTGGGCAGATACACGATCCTTTCACGGGAATACATCGGGGAGGGGACCCTCTATGTCCTCTCCGATCCATCTGTCTTCATCAACGGAATGCAGGATACAGGCAGGGAGAACAGCGTATTCCTGGGGAGATTAGCCGGCCATTATGGGCCTGACCTGCTGATCGAACAGGATCACAGCAGTACCGCGAAGGCCGATCTCCTGGTATTGGCCATTATATATATGAAAAGTTCAAAATTCATGACGACAGTACTCTTTATCCTTGTAGGTNNGAAGACACATTGAATCTGGCGGATCTCGGCGAGCTCTACCAGGCCATACTGGAAAGCATGGGGAATTTTATCGTGGGCAACGAGCGCCTCATCGAGCTCTGCATGATCGGGCTCCTCTCCAGGGGGCACCTGCTTATCGAAGGAACGCCGGGGACTGGCAAGACATCCATCGTCAAGGCACTTGCCCGGCTCGCCGGATGTACATTCTCACGGTTCCAGTGCGGGGTGGACAGCCAGCCCGCAGATATCATCGGTGTACGCATCTTCGACCCCGGGTCACGTGATTTTACCCTGAAAAAAGGACCTATATTCACGAACTTTCTTCTCATCGACGAGATAAACCGCCTCCCTCCCAAAACCCAGGGGGCCTTTATCGAGGCGATGAGCGAGAGGCAGGCGACGATCGACGGTATCACCATCCCGATCGAGCCACCCTTCACCGTCATCGCAACGCAGAACCCCTTCGAGTTCGAGGGGACATTTCCCCTCATCGAGGCACAGAAAGACAGGTTCATGTTCTCCATGAGTATATCGCAACTCGATTACGATGACGAACTGGAGATCATCAGGCGGGAGAATTCAGGGAAACTCGACTGGGAACCCTACTTCGAGAACCTGGACCCTGTCATGAACGGCCAGTATATCAGCAGGTTCGCCGATGAGGTGCAGAAGATATATATCGATGATAAACTGCTCTCCTATATCCGGGACATCATCCTTGCCACCAGGACACACGGGGACGTCAGGTTCGGTGCAAGCTCGAGGGCATCAATCGCTCTCGTCCGCGGAAGCAAGGCGATTGCCGCGCTTCAGAAGAGAAATTACGTGATTCCGGACGATATAAAGTGGCTGGCCCCAAAGATTCTCCATCACAGGATAATCCTTGAAAAAGAGGCCGAGTTGAGTGAGATCACACCTTCACGGATTGTCTCGGAAATTCTTGACAAGGTCGAGGTGCCCTGACCGTGCAGCTGACCCGGTGCGGCACAGCCCTGGTGGTCCTGATAACCGGTACAGGAGTCTTTTCCTGGCTCTTCGAGAATATTTTCTCCTTTTTCATCTTCTTCTCCCTTGCAGGACTTCTCTTCCTGCGGGCTCTCGTCTTCTCGCGGAGAGTCTCGATCGTAATACATTCGATCAGCCTCGAGCGGTCTGCCCAGAAAACGGTCATCAGGAGAGGGTCCAGTGTCGGAATGAGAACATCCGTAACCTGCAGCATTCCACCGGGAACAACGGTTCTCATCCGGGATCTCCTCCCGGGTTCGGCGCAGCTGGTATCGGGGAGAGACTCAGTCTCATCCAGTCAGCAGGGACTGCAGAGCTTTGATCTCCAATATATGGTAGCACTTCTTTCGACCGGACATATCGGG
>DAWO01000023.1:0-5876 GCA_002509485.1 Methanolinea sp. UBA477 | reverse complement strand
ACGGAGTCCGGTGAGAGGTTCAGGTGTAATCGCCTTCCGGGATTACCTTCCAGGCGATGATCCAAGGAGCATTGACTGGAAGATGACTGCAAAGCACGGAAGGATGTTTGTACGGGAGTACGCGGGTCTTGTCGGGGTTCCATCCCTCTTCGTGCTTGACTTCTCCGGCACTGCCGGTGATCTCACCGGCAGCTGGGACCGTCTTTCAGGATCATTCCTCCAGGCATTCAGGGATGCGGCACGGGAACGAAAAAGATGCTCCCTGGTCCTGGTATCCGGGATGAACCTCATCAGGTATCTCCCTGATGAAACATCACTTTCCCGGGTAAGAACCGCCATTGCGAGCACCCGCTCCTATCCCCGGCTGGTCCATGCATACCGGAACCTCGATGCCGGTCCTGCCCTGTACCTGAAGAAACGGGTAGAGAACGAGCTGGAGGGTTCGGCTGGAGATACCGGAAAGAGCAGGTATCTCCAAAACCTCGGGGGTATATACGATTCTTTCGTGCCAGAGATGCACCCCTCTGTCTTCGATCTCCAGGTCGCACGGATGCTCTCGAAGGAGGAGGCCGGCAGGGTCTATATCTTCAGCCTCTTCCAGGGCGACCAGAGCCACATCCGGACCCTGATCCACCAGTCGAGGATGAGAGGCATACGGGTCTCGTGCGAGGTTCCAAAGGCCGTGGCAGGTGGGGAACTCGTCAGGAAGCTCGAGAGATTCGGTGCACATGATATACAGGTGGTACAATGAGAGGCGAGGTCATGTATCTCCTGCTTGGAGGTGCTTTCTGTGCCGCGATCCTTGCAGGAAGTATCCGCTCGGACGACATGCCGGTGATAGCTGGTGCACTCGTCCTCGCAGTTGTCGTGATGGTTGCCGCTATGAAGTCCCCGTACAGGGGGTTTTACACGCTCTGTTTTGGTGAGGCGCCGGTCCTTGCCACGTTGCCGGAATCCTTTGCAGCAGGCCTTGCAGGTCAGCTCGTACTCATCGGATTATTCCTCCATTCGTCGGGAGTGTTTTCGGAACGGATGGAGTACTTCATCTTTTGTGCATATGCACTGGTCATTGCCGGTGCAGGCTATGCACTGGTCTCTTTGAAAAAACCGGGACCACTCTTCCCTATCACGTTCATCATGGCCGGAGTATTGATCATGGGAATTCTTCTGAACGAACACCGCCTCAGGGTACAGGTATCGGGGGTTGATGATGAAGCGGCACCAGTATAATGATTACCAGGTCTCCGGGATCGTAATGCTCTCGGCCGCGTTCCTTCTCCTGCTGGCCGCAACACTGCTGAACAGATCAGATATCACGAGCGCCACGCTCTTCCTGTGCGGCGTGGCAGCCTTCCTCTGCGGTGTCTTTCTCCTGACATTCTCAAAACCCGAACCCGTGGATGCCCGTGTCGCTTCCCTGTTCCCGGTGATGGGAAGCATCAATATCTCGAGGATCATCGCAGATTTGGGAGTGAAGGGGAATGCCTGGTTCATTCCCGGAGAGCCGGGATCAGCGGATGTCAACGAGTTCATACCGGTAACAGACGGCCTGCCACCAGACACAATTCCTGATTTCTCGTTCGTGATCGAAGGCGAAAGTCCCGGGATACGGCTTGTCCCTGATGCGACGCCCGTGATCGATCTCCTGAAAAGGCGCCATGGATTTCACACTCCACAGGGGGAGAACGAGAGTTTCACCGCGGTAAAGGAGATACTGGAGGACATCCTGGAATATGCGGATACTGCCGGGCTGTCAAGAGACGGCGAATCGGTCATCGTTTCCGTGAACGGCTACCGGTTCTACGATGGATGCCACCTTGTCGCCGGCGAGTCGCCAAAGATATGCACCATGCATCCATGCGGGATATGCAGCCTTTCAGCCTGCATTCTTGCCTCCGGCCTCTCCGTCCCTGTGAAGATTGACTATATCGATATGGATGATAAAACGCGATCTCTTCGCATCATCGTGACCGTTGGTCCCGTATATCAACCCACAGGTGCAGGTCCCGGTAGCTCCGGTTGATACGGTCCTGGCCCCATACATCGGACGGAGGCCTGGAATCAGCGAAGAGCAGGAATTTCAACTGGTTGTAACCCTCTTTGCCTGCGACGATACTATGCGGCTCTTCGTACGTCGAATTGTGCGGCAGATCGATGCTGAAATGGGAGATCTCCTTCATGTCCCTGATCTCCGAGGTATTTGTATCGGGATCAAACACCGTATCCACAAGAATTATCTCCACGAAATAGGTCACGTTCCGGTATTCGTGGTTGCCGATCCCGATGATGATCGAATCGGGCTGGTCGATATAGAGGGTTGTCGGGTAATCGGCCGCCATGCCACCTTCTCCGAGGATGTAGAACTCGGTGAATCTCTCTCCCTCTTTTGGAACGGCAATCACGTAGATCGTGGACCCTATCGCGACAATGATGGCAGCAAGCAGGACGATATTGAGGACCCTGTCGACCGGCCTTTTGTCTTTGCCCTGGAATTCTGTTTTTACAGCGGTGATCAACTCCGGCAGGGGGAGCCTGAAGCGGTCCTCTTCCGGTACATCCCGGCGTCGGACCTGGGCTACCAGGATGACTACAACGGTGAAGCCGACGAGGCTTGCGACGATCGGATCAAGCCTGATCCCCCAGGGGGTGTAGTTCAGGGCAAGCCCTATCAGCGGGACGACCGCTATCGAGAGGCCGAACGAGAGGGCGATTCGTTCGATGAGGTCGATCTCCTTGTTTGAAGGAAAGAGAGCGGCAATAAGGGAATACCCGGGAATAAAGAGGATCATGGGGAGGGCGAGAGCCACCCGCACAGGGCTTGCGTTGAGGGGCGGGACATATATCGAGATGACGGTAACAAGCGTCCAGATCAGCACTATACTGACGTCAGGAGCGATGTTTTGGGGCAGAAATGCATCCAGGACCCTGTCAGCCGTGTTCATCTCAAAAAATTGGGAAGGATCAGCGTTTTCTCAACGAGAAAACGATTGTTCCGATGACCATGGCAAGTGCGGCACCCAGGCATCCGGACGCTGCCGTCGTTGGCGGGGGTGAAGGTGCGGGAGATTCGGAGACAGGTCCCTTTGTCTGATCAGATACCGCTGGCCGGGAAGTCTCCTGGAACGTTATCGTGGTATCGGGAGATGGGACAGCCGCGGTTGTCAGGGTGGGCGTTTTCGTCGTTGTTGTGGCAGCAACCCAGCCGGTATAGCTGCCTCCGCCACCTCCTCCGCTGCTTCCACCCCCGCTATACGTGTATGTTACGGTAGGACTGGTCGTCGGTACCGTTGTTGCAGCGGGCTCTCCAATGACCAGCGTCTGGAAAAGGGCCTCCTGCCCGTCTACGTGTACCGAGATCTCCACAGAACCTGCACTTGTTCCGATGGCATCAAACGAGATAACGGAATCGTCAGGACCGCTCTTCGTGCCGGAGAGACTGAGCGTGGCGATGACTTCTGTCGCATCAGGCGAGGCGATTCCTCCAACACGGATGAATTCGTACGTGCCGGCAGAGATTGTCCCCGCCTCGCTCGTCGAGTACTGGCCGTCAACGGATCTTCCGATCTTCTTCACTTCGGTGTCACCTTTCTTTGCATTCAGGATGTTCTGCTCGGTGTTCTCCAGGCTGGCTGCCAGTTCACCGTCTTCAAGGGTGAAAGGCATGACAAAGTTGCCGGTCTCAAAAGAGAACGTAGCCCCCGGAGTTACCTGCAGCCTTGCCTGCATATCAAGGGTGAAGACCGCACCGTCCGGGAGATCAAATATGCTGATGCTGACCGTCTCACCGCTCTCGATCTGGTCAGGCTCGAGCGTGATGGTTGTTCCACAGACCGGAGCTGCCATGAGCAGCGTAAAGATGAGGACAAGAGTATGTATTCTGATTGAAATCACCCCAGGACTTCCTGTTGGTTTTGAAGGTATCGCAGTACTCACTCTTAAATACATTGTTTGGCATTTTCCAGGTTCATTGGGGAAAGATGGTTCCAGACCAACCTCGCCACCTGTTTTTGAAGAGATCAATGGTCGCCGGGTTCGATAAAAATTCTCGTCTGCACCCGGTTGATGGGTTTGGGGATATATATTCATTTCCCGGCATTTTCACCACATATGCGGCCTTTTTTACCAAAAGGTTTAAATTATTGTATTCAGATTGTGTTATTATATAAAAATTATGATGAATCTGCACTCCTCCAACCGGGATGCAGCAACGTGGCCACACATAGCGGAGGACAAGATGAAGATTGATTATTCCCATATGATATTTCAGGAACGTGATCGTCAGGCCGGTGATACAGTATGAAATCCGTCCCTGCGATCGGCCTGGTGACACTGTTCCTGGTCTCACTCATCCTTTTTCCATGCTTTGCACCTGCATGTGCGGATTCGCCGCCGCCTTTTGCACGCGTGGAANNCGAGAAATATGACCGTCTCGGAGATCGATTCCGTCGATTTCATGGACTTTGACAACGCACAGGTCGATATATTTTCCACGACCGGTGATAATTCTGATATAAAATACCTGCAGTTTCCCCATTTCAGGGATATCAGGAGGGTTTTTTCCAAAAATACGTCAACATGGGAGGGAAACAGCCTCTATATCCTGGGAGCGAATGACTCAACCGTGGACTGGAGTACCTATGATGAATATACGGTGTTCACCTCGCGTTACCTCCCCCGCATCCATATCGAAGTGCCGGATACAACGGCCAACGTCGTCATGTTCAAGGTCAATGCAAGCACAGGGATAACAGATATTCCCTCCCTGCTCTCCTCCGCCGAGCGGGCATACCTGTTCAATGATCCGAGAGGTATCCTGGCCATCCCGCAGTTTCCAAAGGACTGGGGCGCATATGGCGTATGGACATCCGGAGATTACGACCAGAACGATCTCACCTTCACCTTCAATCATAACGAATTCTCTGTCTCGGATTTCACACTGGACGAGACATATGCCCAATGGGTTTCAGGACTATGGCCGAACCTGACATCTGGCAACCCACCCATCGCAGGTGAATATATTCTCTATGCCTTCCGCTACGATCCGGTTGCCGAACGAGTGACAACGTATTCTTCATGGCCCGTCGTCATCATGGACGGGGATAACCCACTGGATTTCCCTTCTGTCTATGACAAGTCGTCCGGGCAGGATCCCGTGCTCACCTTTGATGATGCCTCCGAGATCTGCAACATCAGTTACGTCCTGATCAAGACCGGCGAGACCTATGGCGAGACCTATGACATGCGCATCGATGTGGACATGAGTGCACTCGAGGAGCAGGGTGCGGAACATCTCTCGTCGATCCTCTCTCCCAATCCTTTCATCGATATGCTCAGGATCGTGGAGGAGGACTGGGAAGATCTCGAAAAGGTCATCAGATATTCGATCACACGGGAGGGGAGCCCCCCGCCTCCACCGCCGGAGCATCCCTGGCAGATCGCGATAACCCCCGGGTACGGGATCTCGGGCTATGCACGGGACTCGGGATCGGTGATAATCCTGCATGAAGACCTCTCGACGCTTGTTACCGGCACGTTCTCTGTCTATGCGATGGGCCTTGATGCACACAACAACATAATCGCCCTCGACCAGCAATACCTGAACGTAATCGAGACGCCGATAGCCGCGTTCAATGCCACTCCCACGCAGGGTCCGGCACCGCTAACGGTCCAGTTCACCGACCTTTCAAGCGGGTCGCCCTACATGTGGACATGGAACTTCGGGGATGAAACACCGCATTCGGATGAACCGAACCCGACCCACACCTACACGGCGCCTGGATCCTACACGGTCACTCTCACCGTCTCCAATTCCTTCGGGTCAGACGGCGAGGTAATAGAGGACTATATCGTAGCTACCGGGTCACCCGTACTGCCCC
>DAWO01000004.1 GCA_002509485.1 Methanolinea sp. UBA477 | reverse complement strand
TTCCCCGAAAAATAGGACGCAAGATAGACGATATGTTCCCCGTAGCGATCCTTCGGGACGAAATTCGTATGCGATACGACCGCTCCGTACGGTGCCGGATCCTTCATATTCAACCAGTATATCCCGTCGGATATATCTCTTTCAAGCCCGATTGCCATGCATGCCGCTCCCTGGTACGGGATGCGGGGAACAGCCTCCAGCCCCGGCACGCCGAGCTGGTGCGGGGGGAGCGTTGAGACCACGGTGTCATACAGCCGCCCGTTCACCCGCCAGCCGTGCATGTCCTTCTCGAGCATCCCGGCAGGGTCATTCAGGCGGACGACAGAATGCTTACCTATGGATGATTCAAGGGCATTTACAAGTGTCTGGAAGCCCCCCCGGAGATATCCGAGCCGCTCGCCCGACAGTCCCCTGTTGGACCTGATGGCAACCCTGCTGATCAGCCATGCTGCAGATACCCTGTCGCGGTTTTCCCCGAACTTCGACACGAGGAGCGGCTCAAAGAACGACCGGTAGATCTTCTCACCGAGGCTTTCCAGGATAAAATCGCGGGCGGTCACCTGGTCAAGGTCGCCTGCATCCATCCTTTTTGCCTTCATGACGATGAGTGCCAGCCGTACCTTGTCAGCAAGGGAAAGTTCCGGGTATTTCAGTATCTCGAGGGGAGAACTGAGTGGATATATGGTATTGTTGGAATAATACCCGGTCGTCCCGTTCAGCCACTCCAGGCAATCGTCGATGGATAACTCCTTCATGAGCGAGAAGAGGTCCGAATCACCGGAGAAGCAGTGGTGGTAGAACTCTTCCAGCCAGTACCCGTCGATATGGTACGAAGAGAGGCATCCTCCGAGATGGTCTCTCTTTTCATAGAGGTCGACTTCATGCCCCGGCCCCAGCCTGAAAGCGGCGACAAGGCCGGTGAGACCTCCCCCAACGATGCAGATCTTCATAATCAGGTGCTCAGTATAAACTATGCCGAACAGGCTTAAAAAAGACTCTGAAAATCGAATCCTTTTGGTATCGGCTCCATGTCTGGAGAGGGTTTATAAGAAAGTATTTGAACCCTCGCAAGAAACCATATTAGCTGGTAATTTCATATTATCTTGCCAATACGGACGGTTGGGGTCACTTTCATGAGGATATTTTTCATCGGATTCGGGCAGGCTGGAGGAAAAATTGTGGATATGTTCCTCGAGCAGGACAAACGGCTCGGCAGGACCAGCTTCCGCGGCATCGTTGTAAACACTGCCAGGACTGATCTGATGGGGCTGAAAAATATCGAGTTGAAGGATCGGATCCTTATCGGCCAGACTATAGTGAAAGGCCATGGGGTTGGAACCGACAACGCAGCCGGCGCCAGGATAACGTTCGACGAGGTTGACAGTATCGTCAGCGCGATTGACAAGAAAGGCACCCACGATGTTGACGCATTCATGATCGTCGCAGGACTCGGCGGAGGAACCGGTTCAGGAGGATCACCTGTTCTTGCCAGGCAGCTCAAGAAGATCTATCGTGAACCTGTTTACGCACTCGGCATCTTGCCGGCCCCGGAAGAGGGAAGGCTGTACTCCTACAATGCGGCCAGGAGCCTTGCAACGCTCATCAAGGAAGCCGACAACACCTTTATTTTTGACAACAGCGCCTGGAAGAACGAGGGAGAGAGTATCAAGAGCGCTTTTTCCCGCCTCAATGACGAAATTGTCCGCCGGTTTGGTGTACTCTTCCGGGCCGGGGAGGTCGGGAAGGCAGGCGTGGGCGAGATGGTGGTAGACTCGAGCGAGATCATAAATACGCTCCGTGGTGGGGGGATCACATCGGTAGGGTACGCGATAACCGAAGTCATCAGCAACCGAAAGAAGAAATCCGTAGGATCCATCATCGGCGGGATAAAGTTCAAGAAGAAGGAAGCAACCGAAGAGGTGCTCCTTGGAGAGGATCGCACGGCAAAGATCATCTCCCTTGTCCGCCGTGCCATGCTTGGCCGACTGACCATCCCCTGTGATTACACCACCGCAGAGCGTTCACTGGTCCTTGTGGCCGGCCCACCCGATGAGCTCGACAGAAAGGGGATCGAGAAGGCGAAGAGCTGGGTCGAAGAGAATATCGCCGGTGTCGAGGTGCGTGGCGGTGATTACCCGGTTAACAGTGATTATGTCGCCGCCGTCGTCGTGCTCTCCACGGTCAGCAATGCCCCGAGAATCAAGGAACTGATGGCCATTGCCAGGACAACGAAAGATGATGTGGTGAAATCCTCGGAGAGGGAGGCACGTATTATCGATGAAGACATCGAACCATTGTTTGAGTGAGTGAGAATGAGAAGAATAGGAAAGATTATTGGTTTTCTCGTATTGTTCCTCTGCCTTGCACAGGGAGCGTCCGCAGGAATCTCGGTGAGCACCCCGTCCGTGTCCCCGAGCGGCAACCTGGTCTCCGGGCAGACACAGGTATCGGCATCTTTTACCATCAATTTTATATCCTCTGGTGGATACACGTTCGATAGCGAAAATGCACTCCAGATGTCCACGGATCTCGATTCGGCAACCTGGTCGTACGTCATCATACAGGATGGTGTTGAAAATCCGGCCGTTCTCGAGGTGGGCCGGAATGTCAACATCAATGGCTGGGTCCTCTCCTATCCGTCAAGTCATGAACTCTCGATGAGAGTCAACATGAACGGCGTTGCTCCGCAGGTGACTTCGTCTGCCGAAAAGACCATCGTGAGGGTGGCCGAGCTCTCGAGCGTCGGATCCGTCATATCAGGGACCGAAGTGCAGCGGACGGCGATGGTATTGAACCCCTCCCAGATCGAAGAGTTCATCAGCAGCCTCACCATCGAACTTGGTGACCTGAAGACCGAAATTGATTCTCTTGGTGCCTCCGGTGTAGATGTGTCGGCAGCGCAGGCGAAGTACACGAGTGCGCAGAGCGATCTGCAAAACGCCCAGATTTCATCAGACTATGCCCGTGCACAGTCCTATGTCACTTCTGCCGAGTCCACCATGTCAGAGTTGCGGACACTTGTCGGACAGATGACCGCACAGAAAGCCATCGACGACGCGAATGCTCCGGTTGAGCAGACAGACGAACTTATCAACTATTTCAAGGTCAACAAGAGCATGGGATCCGATCCACGCCTCTCTCCGATTATCACCAAGCGCGAGCTTGCGGCGAGCATGGTCGGTGATGCCCGGGATCTTCTCAGTGAAGGAAAATACAACGACGCCGTCCTGAAAGCCGCCGATGCACAGTCCAAGGCCAGCGAGGCGTTGAACGACGCCCTCGTGTTGAAAGAGGACGTTGATTCGAACCCGCTCGCCGCCATCGGCGGGATATTCTCGGGATCACTGCTCATCATTATTGCAGTTATCGTGGTGGTGGTCCTGGCGGTTGTCGGATTCTTCTTCCTCCGCGGGCGGCGGCGATGGGACGAGCTTGGATAATTCTCTCATTCTCTTGAAAGGAATTCATTCTTTTTTCTTCGTCATCTCCCGGTGCTGGTTTTTCATCAGATTCCCATGGAGACGTCTTCCTGAACAGTCCCGGTCGTCTTCTCGGAGTCAAGCACCCGTGACAGAGATGAACGGTAGAGAACCCTGGGGTGCGTCTGAAGGTACATGAATACGGGAGCGGGGTTGCACCGAGGCACGTTGAACGATATTGAAAGGCCTGGTTATGCCTGAAGTTACATGAATACGGAAGAGGGGTTGCACCGGCCCAGCCGACTCTCCCCCCCGCATGCGATATCTGGTGGGCAGGGGGGATCGGGATTATTACAATGATACAGTCCCTATCGCGTTTTTGGGGTTCGCCACAGTGGCAGGGGCAAGTGAAGCGCAGCCCCTTGGAGCGTCATAATAGTAATTTGTCGGGTAAAGGCGATGTACACGTCCCCTCACCTCTCGCAGACGATATGGTGAGCAGGGTTGATCGGGCTGAGAGGTAATTGACTACCTGTTCGTGAATCTTCTCGTTTTAGAGAAGAGAACAATCTCATTTTCATGC
>DAWO01000014.1 GCA_002509485.1 Methanolinea sp. UBA477 | reverse complement strand
ATAACATGTCAGAAGGTGCTCTTGTGCATTCGAAACCCGTGTACACGAGCAAAGTCGCAGCAGTCCTTATCATCCTCTGTTTTCTTGGGATCATGCCCATACTTGTCTGGACGACCCTGCCGGAATCAAGCCCCTACGTATCGGCCCGGACAAGCTCCGATATGGTCCAGACCGCCGCAGCGTCTGTGGGATTGGAGGTCTGTTCCTCGGATCCGGTGTCTGTAAAGATCTCAGGGGTCACAAGCGCCATGCTGTATCTCCTCGCCTCCCGGTGCAGTTCGCCTGATCAGAAAGATCGAGTCGAGGTCCTGGCACTGGGATTTTCAGACACCGACGCAATGCGTGCGGCTATTTCAGAGGCCCAGATGACCTCCAGGTCCTGGCAGACTCTCAACACGGCGGCCTTCATGAGCGGGGATAATCTCTTCGTGATAAAAGGGTCCTCATACAGCGAGGCCGTCTCCGGGATCAGCACCTCCCTCATCGGGCAGGGAGCAGTCAGGATATTATAGAACCAATCTATTTTTTCTACTCGCTTTTTTCCCTGCGAAGAAGCCCAAAACCCCCACCTCCAGGCAGGAGCACCCTCCAGGCAAACACCCGGGATCCTGTTATGTCTGGAGCCAGTATTTCTTTCTGCGAGATCTGCTTCACAGGGGCCCGAAAGACCCTGCATGAAAATTGCACCAGTAGCGATCAGTACAATTCAGTTTTCCGTATTTGCCGTCGGTTCTTCCGGTACAAAATTCCCCCGAAGATCATCATGAAGACGATCCCAAAGATCGCGATCACGAGCACCATGAACAGGATCTGGGGGTCCTCAAAATTGGCTGATATGACCACCAAAGCGGCAGATACGTTCCTAAAACCGGTTCCGAATGCGAGGACTTCCCGGTTTTTGAGATCTGGCCCCCCCATCAGGTACCCGATCAGGAACGACCCGAGGATGAAGAGAACTGCAACGATGATTCCCTCGAGACCGAGGAGGGCTCCGGCCCTGATCGAGAAGTCGCTCGTAAAAAGGCCGGTTGTATAGATGAGGAGGACCGCTATGATCGAGAGATCTGATACCCGGTCGATGACCGGGTAGAGCCTCCGGGCGACTGCCGGTGCAAGCTTCCGGACCGCCATCGCGACGACGAGCGGGATGAGCATGAAGATGACGAGGTAGAGAGCGGTCCCGGTCTGGTCGACCGAAACGCCTTCGATCAGGTAGGGAAGCATGATCGGCATGTACACGATGGTTGCGAGGATCAGGATCATGGTCAGGCCCACGGCATACGCCACGTTTCCCTTTATGATATCCATCGCCTTCGGCAACGATGGAGCCCCTGCCGCAGCGGCAACGATGATAAGACCGGTTGCGAGATCGATATCCAGGGGTATGATCTTCATGATCAGCAGTGCAAAGAGTGGTACAACAACGAAGTTGGCAATAAGCGATATGGAGAGGAGTCCCTTCTTCTTCCAGGGCTCAATTATCTCTCTGACGGTCAGGTCGAGGCCCATCGCTGCAATGCTCGTGACGACGAAGAAAAGGATTGCATAGTCCCCGATCTCCATCAGCAGCGGATCCATTGCCATATCCGTTCATCTCCCCGCAAGAATCATTCTTTTTCTTTCTGGAAGGGTTTCATGGTATCACATAAGAAAGGTTCTATCCTCATCGTTTTCTTCTGAACTGAACCAAAAATTGATGATGATATCCAAGATGCCATTCGCCGGGTAAGGTGATGCATACCCCCCAACAGAAAGTGACAGGATAGTTGTCCGGCAGGAATCACCGGATCAAAAAAAGCATTGATGCGTCATCATCCCACCCTTTCCCGCATCAGAACCCTCAATATGGCTTCCCGAAGCACCTCTTTTGGTATTGCCGATAAAATATCCCGGGAATAGTGGAGGTCCTGTTCCCCACAGAAATCCGAGCAGACGCCGCATCCCGCTGACCCAATCTTTTCATCGAGGATTTCTCCGAGAGGTATTCCGTTCATGAGCACGATATTCGATTCATCAGCCCGATTCGGAGGGAGGAGAATATTTCTCACCTCCAATTCAACGTCGTCGAGTACGTGCTCCCCTCCCAGGTCCGATATAACATTCAGGAGGTTTTCTCCCGTATCGGAGCATCTCCCGCAGGCCATCTCCCCCAGATCCAGGTGGCGCAGTTCTATCACTATTCGGTGAGTGTTCATCCTGTCATCCATTATTGTATAATGAGATTCACTGGTTATATTATTGGTTTATCAGGCAATCTCCACTATGTCCATGTCGGGAGACCGTGTCTGGGACCGCTAATTCCAAATCATCTGACCATCAATGGATATCTATGCCTGCCCCCTCGTCGGACGGAAATTCGGAATCGGGAACATCGAACCACTTCCACCTGATAAAGCCAAGGGGATAAAGGTCCTGGGAATATCGGGTTCGAGCCGGCAGCAGGCCGGCATGTCAAAGTCGGAACGCCTGCTCCAGAGGGCACTGGAACAATATGGTTCGTATGGCTGCATAACCCAATTCATCCGCTTGAAAGACCACAAAATCTACAACTGCGAAGGGAACTACTCCGAGAATCCTTCTTACTGCACCTATCCCTGCCAGAGCTCACTCAAGTATTCGGATGACGAGATGCAGACGGTGTACGATGCGGTCCTCGACTGCGATATACTCATTCTTGCGACCCCGATCCGGTGGAACAATCACAGTGCGATGGTGCAGACATTAGTCGAGCGGATGAACTGCATAGAGAACCAGTATTCATGGTTTGGAAACCGCATGATCCAGAAGAAGGTCGCAGGGCTGATCATCATCGGGCATGTCGACGGCATCCAGCACGTCGCCGGAAACCTCTTTAATTTCTTCTCATGGCTTGGATTTCATATCCCTGACGTCGCTATCGCCTCGTGGGTCGGGGAGAATGACGAGGATCCCGGGAGCTATTCGAAGGATCTCCTGGCAAAAGTGTGAATCGCGGTTGGGCACGGAGATAAAAAATTCGCATCAATAAACGCTCGTGTTTTCATTATACACGGCCCCGGACCAGAATGATTTTCTGGATGAAACACCGATCATGGGTATTCACGGTCCCGCCTCATACCACCGGGGTGAGACAATTGGCAGCAGGACGCTGCAGATACGTTTCGGAGGACACCAGTCATGAGACCATGTATATTGTTGTTCATGCTCTCCATCATCGCACTTACAGCCATCCCGACAGTATCCGGCCAGGAGCCATACGAGGTTTCGGCAGTGTGGGGAGCAGAAGGTGATGGAGAGGGTGAATTCATGGGCCCCTACGGGATCGCGGTCGATTCCGACGGAGATATCTACGTTGTTGACGAGAGCAATCACCGGATCCAGAAATTCGATTCGTCCGGAACCTTTGTGGCGACGTGGGGCGTGGAGGGTTACGACGAGGGCGGCGAGCTGAACC
>DAWO01000013.1 GCA_002509485.1 Methanolinea sp. UBA477 | reverse complement strand
CGCTTCCAGGAGCAGTGCGAACTGGTCAATATCATGGAAGCCGAGGATATGGGCGCCATCAAGGCCAAGATCGATGAACTCACGGGCAAGGACCCGGGGGCATTCGCCGGAGACCCGATGATCGTCGAGGTCAAGGAGGCCGAAGGCGGTGCCGAGGAGCTCGGTGGAGAAGTCCGCCCGATGTCCGGCGAACTGGCCCTTATCACTGCGAGGATGAAGGTCATCGAGAGGATGGTCACTGATATCGGATACCGCGACAAGTTCGCCGCTGGTGTCTATTCAGGCAAGATAGAAGGCATCATGATAGGATTGATCGTATCATTCGCCATTCTCGGATTCATGCTGATGGGGTGAATTGACAATGACAGAAGAAGGTGCAAAGTCAGCAGGACCTATCAGGATGGTCGCAATCGAGAATATGATGGAGAATATCCGTTATAAGGCGCAGATCATTGCCCGGTCGAACAAGTACGATTCGGCTCTGAGCGGATCCGGGATTATCGGCTTCGCCATAGGAGTGCTCGTCGCAATGATCCTGATCATCGTCCCTGCTGTGTTCGTGTGAGGTGAGAAAAATGGCAGAAAAGAAATCACCGGCAAGCGGCTGGCCTATCGTCCAGGGGGACTTTCAGGCGGGAGATTCAAACAGCCCAGTGGCCGTCATGACCTGCGGTTCACACCTCGATGAGAAGGGAATCTGTGATGCGGGGGCCGCTATCTGCGGTTCCTGTAAAACCGAAAATCTCGGACTGGAGAAGGTCATCGCCAACATCATCTCCAACCCCAACATCCGATTCATACTGCTCTGCGGGACCGAAGTCAAGGGTCACCTCGCAGGACAGACCATGGAGGCACTCCACAAGAACGGGGTGAAAGACGGACGGGTCGTCGGAGCTGAGGGCGCAATCCCCTTCATCGAGAACCTTGCAGATGACGNNTCCAGGAGCAGTGCGAACTGGTCAACATCATGGAAGCCGAGGATATGGGCGCCATCAAGGCAAAGATCGATGAACTCACGGGCAAGGACCCGGGCGCATTCGCAGCCGATCCAATGGTCGTCGAGGTCAAGGAGGCCGAAGGCGGTATCGAAGTCGCAGCTGCAGGCGTAAACCCGCAGTTTCTCGAGATCGAAAAGAGGCTGGACAAGATTGAGAGCCAGATCGAGTTTACGGATGCAGAGATTGCCCAGCGCGTGGGCAGGAAAATCGGTCGGGATATTGGTATCCTCTATGGACTTGTAGCAGGACTTACTGTATTTGTCATGCTGCTTGTGCTGCTCCCGAAGTTAAACGTCATTATGTAATGGAGGTGTGAAAACATATGTTCAGATTCGAAAAAGAGCAAAGTGTCTGGGATTTCAACGGCACCAAGATCGGAGGACAGCCAGGGGAATACCCGACGGTACTTGGCGCTTCTATCTTTTACAACAAGCATGAAGTGGTGCTTGACGATAAGACCGGAAAGATAGACAAAGAAACAGCAGAGGCCCTCTGGAACCGGTGCCAGGAACTTTCCGACCTGACCGGCATCCCCCACTTCATCCAGATCATCGCAGAATACGGGGAGGCCTTTGAGAACTACTTTACCTGGTTCGACAGTATCGACAACAAGANNGACCGTGCGATCTACAACTCGATCAACGGGTCAATTCCGCCTGAGAACATCGAGGCCATCAAGAACAGCGATGTTTCCGCGGCCATCGTCCTGGCCTTCAACCCCGGTGACCCATCTGTGGTCGGCAGGGAGAAGGTCCTGGTCGAGGGCGGTGTTGCCGGGCAGGAGAAGGGAATGCTGCAGATTGCGGAAGAGGCAGGAATTACACGCCCGATCCTCGATACCGCAGCTACTCCGCTCGGAATCGGCTCCGGTGGGGCATACCGTGAGATCCTTGCATGCAAGGCTATCCACGGATACCCGACCGGTGGTGCATACCACAACATGACTGTCTCGTGGACCTGGCTCAAGCGCTGGAAAGGAACCAAGAAAACTCCCTCCCAGCTCGCAGCGGGTCTGGAGGGCAAGGACAAGTACACTGCCCAGCTCTTCCACCACTACAAGGGCGGAATGGAAGGTGTCATCCAGGCAGCGTGGTCCGCACCCGATATCGGCTGCAACATGATCGCGAGCACCCTCGGTGCCGACCTGATCATGTATGGACCCATCGAGAACATAGAGGCCATGATCACTGCACAGGCCTATACCGATATCGCCGTCCTGGAGGCTACCCAACAGCTCGGTATCCAGTGCGTTGCTGAGAGCCACCCATTCTTCAAACTCATCTAAACTTTTTTTCAGGCGCTTTGCTACTACCCTCGATTAGACCGGCGATTATAGGACCCAGATTATCTATCTACCAGTCCGGGCCCTATCGCAGTTTGGGGTTAGCCACAGATAGGACGCAGTCCGACGCACCTTCAGGTTGGCCGGGGCAGGCGAAGCGTGGGTAAAGGTTTTACATGCTGACGGGGGGTTGCACCCCCCCCGACCCCCCGCAGGCGATGTCAGGTGGGCAGGGGGGATCGGGTTTACTACAAGAATACAGTCCCCTATCGCGTTTTTGGGGTTCGACGCAACGATAGGACGTAGTCCGGGTCCCCGGAGGAGAAGGGGCAAGCGAAGCGCTGCCCCTGGGAGTGTATAAGAACGCATGCTGACGGGGGGTTGCACCCCCCGACCCCCCGCAGGCGATATCCAGTGGGCAGGGGGGATCGGGGTTATCACAGGGATACCGTCTCCCTATCTCATTGTGGGGTTCGCCGTAGCGGCAGGGGCAGGCGAAGCGTAGCCCCTGGGGGTGTCATATAATTACATAAAGAGGGGGGGTTATACCCCCAACCCCCGCACGCGATGTCAGGTGGGCAAGGGTTTCCCGGGTATTGTAGAAATAGGACTGCAACGGCAGGGCAAGCGAAGCGTAGTCCCTGGGAGTGTCTGAGAACGCATGCTGACGGGGGGTTGCACCCCCAGACCCCCCGCAGGCGATATCCAGTGGGCAGGGGGGATCGGGTATTGTAGGGTTGATCTTCTCTCCCCCATTACAGTCCCTATCGCGTTTTTGAGGTTCGACGCTACGGGGTGTCAAGCGAAGCGTAGCCCCTGGGAGAGTCGCAGGTTCTCGAAAACATCTAATAGACCTATGAACGGGGAAAAATCCCGTTTTCCGCCGGAAATGCCTGCACGAAGAGCCACTTTCGCCCCGCCCGGCACCGGGTTAATCCTTCTCAAAAGGAGAGACACCAGGCTGATGGATTATGGTTGATCCCGGAAATAACCTCATTGGGCATAACGACCTCCTCGTTACCGCCGATCGCTGGATGAGGGCGAGAAGAGCCCTGCATGCAGCTGACCGGGACTATGCCGATGAGCTTGTTGGCATGATACGCGTACATGAAGACGACGACATGGCAATGATAAAAGACCCTCTCGAAGCGGCGGTCTTTGCCGTGCTCATAGAGATGATGAAGAGAATGGAGCAGGGATATAGATCAGGGAAATGAACCCAGTCCTTCGAGAGAAAGCAGGTGTGAATCGTCCCTGTCTGGTTGCCCGGACACCCGGCACCGGTCATATCCAAGAGCTTTTCAAGTATGAGATCCGGACCACCTATGCTCCGGGCGGCCCGGGTTCCCGTTTCATGGGCTGGAGATTGGCCAGTGCGGTCTCTCCAATGATGAGAATACTTCCATTCCTGACAGATTCCGGGATCTCGTGCATACCGATTGTTCTGAATCCGTACAATTCATGGAATTTCACAAGCTTCTGTGGAGAGTGCAGGTATAACGTCTCTTTCCCACAGGATGCGACAAGCCGGTCCATAACCCGTGTGGCGTACCCCTTCCCCCGGAACTCGTCGCGGGTAAAGACACCGTCCACCGCCAGGCCATCCGGATAGCGTCTGCACCGGGCCACAGATACGAGAGTCTCCCCGACAAAGAGACCAAATATCCTGTCAGTCTTTTGATCCGCCTGTTGCCGGCGAAACTGTGTCCAGATCTCCTCTGCGAGGGGGTATTCGGCCGGCTGCAGCTCCCTTGTCATCAGTACCGGTGAGAAGGCAGGATATTTCACAAAAACCGGCCTGTTTGCCTTTTTCGCAACTTCCAGTACCGTGTCACCTATCAGGATCTCCCTTATCTCTCCCGTCACCCCAAACCGGGAGAACATGATCATGCCAACCCCCTCTTCTTCGGCGAGGGTGCAGATCTCTTCGGCGGGACTGCCAAACCTGATATGGATCCTGACCGGGAGGTCGTAATCGAGCTTGCCCGAGAGGTACTGGAGCC
>DAWO01000106.1 GCA_002509485.1 Methanolinea sp. UBA477 | reverse complement strand
GGGAGCATGGAATAGAGATCGAGATGGCCTACACCCAGAAGGACGCAGAATCGGCATTCCTGCGCGCATTCAGGGGATCGGGATGATCGAGGATCTCTTTCTCATCGAGAAGCAGACCTACAGGGACAGCTTCATCCACCGGCTCGACGCGAGAGTCAAGATCATCATCTCGTTTGCGGCGATCATCGCCATGGTAGCGGTTCCGTATTCCACCACCGTCTACTCGGTGGGATCCCTCCTCATCATATTTTTCCTGGTTCTCTGGGTTTTCTCACGTCTCCCGCCATCGGTATACATCTGGAGGCTGGTGATGGTCCTTCCGTTTGGAATCTTCATCATCGTCGCCCAGATATTTTTTACCAATCCCCACTACGCGGTATTTCACCCCATCGTCACCCTGCCCCTCAACATCCACATCTATGCGGAGTCCATTGAATTCGCCACGATACTCCTGGTCAAGTTCCTGGTCTGCATCTCGTTCATCATTCTCCTCTCCTCCACGACAAAGATGCAGGATCTCCTTGAAGGTGCCGGGCGGCTTGGATTTCCGCCCGAGTTCTCCCTCATCATGGGATTGATGATCCGGTATCTCTTCGTCTTCGCCTACATGTACCGGAAGGTCACCGAGGCGCTCGAGACCCGGTGTTTCAATCCCCTGTCACGCGAGATACCATGGAAGTACCGTATCAGGATGCTTGGGTATACCATAGGCACCATGTTCGTCCGGGCATATGAACAGGGGGAGAGGACGTACTATGCCATGCTCTGCAGGGGCTATGACCGGGATAGCCGTCTCTTCATCAGGAAGAAACCGCTGGTCCCAGGGGACTGGTGTTTTCTCGTTTGCGGGATGGTCGTGGTTGTAGCAGCCCCGATCCTCGTGTGGCTCGATATTATCCGGCTCATCTGACCCACACATTTTTTGACGAAGACGCAAATCTTCTCTTATGGATTCCAGATTCGGGAAGGGTTTTATCACCAGTCTGACACTCATCTGCAGGCATTTTGCACTGCCCCCCGAACAGGCCTTCTACGGGGCGGCGGACCATCTTGACGGCCTCGTCGTCCCCGACCAGTTCAGGGGGACAGAGATAGACGAACTCGTGACACGACTCAGGAAGAGGATCGTCTGGCACCAGCCGGGATCCGGCGATGCAGACGAGGCGCATGAGATCATCCGGATCCTTGACCGGCTGGCCGTCGAGATCGACAGGGCGCTGGGAATAAAAGACCCTGATATGGGCAAATTCCACTAGCAGGTCAGCAGTATCCGACTAATATAATTAAGAGGATAAAAAACCAATACTCAGTGTGAATTTGATTTTGTCTACCTATGCGTGTTTTTTAGCGGAGGGCATGAATGAACGATACATATGATGCGTCACACATAACGGTACTTGAGGGCCTCCAGCCTGTCAGGGAGAGGCCCGCCATGTATATCGGGAGTACTGACACCCGCGGACTTCACCACCTGGTATACGAAGTCGTTGACAACTCCATCGACGAGGCGCTTGCCGGGGCATGCAATTCTATCTGGGTGATACTGAATAAGGACGGATCCGTCACCGTCACCGACAACGGGCGTGGTATTCCCGTCGATACCATGCAGAAGAACAACAAGAGCGCCCTTGAGATCGTGCTCACGGTCCTGCATGCCGGCGGAAAGTTCGACAAGAGCACCTACCAGGTATCCGGCGGCCTCCACGGAGTTGGTGTATCGGTGGTCAACGCACTCTCCAACTGGCTCGGGGCGACCGTCTACCGGGACGGGTACATATACGAGATGGGGTTTGAGCGGGGGAAGATGACAAAGCCCCTCCAAAAGAGGGAGGAGACTCTCCAGGAGCTCCTGGATCGCTACCGCCGGTGGTACGGGGGAAAGGCATCCTTCAGGGGCGGTGACCGGAAGGAGTTTTTGGAGAAGTTCGCATCGCGCATGTCGGGAACCGTGATCTCGTTCTCACCCGATGATTCCATATTCGAGACCACGAAGTTCGATTACGACGTGCTGGCTCACCGGATGCGGGAACTCGCATTCTTGAACTCCGGGATCCGTATCGAGATCCGCGATGAAAGGACAGGCGACGCCGATACGTTCATGTACGAGGGCGGTATCGCCGAATATGTCAGGTATCTCAATTCCGGGGCGCAGACGACACATCCTGACGTGATCTACCTTGGAAAGAGGGACGAAGAGAACCTGGTAGAGGTGGATGTGGCCCTCCAGTACGTGAACAGCTACTCGGAGCAGGTCTTCTCCTATGTTAACAGCGTGAACACGCGCGAGGGAGGTACGCACCTGGAAGGGTTCAGGAGTGCCATCACGAGGGCCATCAACAACTCTGCACGAAAGAACAACCTGGTAAAGGACAGTTCCCTCTCGATCAGGGGGGACGATGTGCGGGAAGGACTGACGGCAATCATCAGTGTCAAGGTCGCAAACCCCCAGTTCGAAGGCCAGACAAAGATGCGGCTTGGCAACTCCAATGTTCGCGGTATCGTTGATTCCCTCGTGTACCAGTCGCTCTCCGAGTACTTCGAGGAGAACCCGAAAGTGCTCTCTGCGATCGTGGAGAAGGCCATCGCCGCTGCCAGGGCGAGGGAGGCGGCCAGGAATGCACGGGAGCTTGCCCGGAGAAAGAGCACGCTCGAGAGCTCGGGGCTGCCCGGCAAGCTTGCGGACTGTTCCGAGCGTGATCCGAAAAAGAGCGAGATCTACATCGTGGAAGGAGATTCTGCGGGTGGATCGGCAAAGCAGGGAAG
>DAWO01000070.1:2827-4238 GCA_002509485.1 Methanolinea sp. UBA477 | reverse complement strand
GGGTGCGATCATAGCCGGGGATATGCGGGAGATCCTCTTTGGCGGCGACGACGATGCAGTCTCCGTGCTGGAAGAGGAACTCTACTCCGGAGCCATCTCCACCGACGGGGACCTGCAGGAGCGGGCGAGGTCTCTCGGGGTCACGGTTGTCATCAGGGACGGCCGGGAGAAGGTCTCGCGACGTGGAGATATCCTGGTCGGCGAGGTCGGCGAGCGGGAACGGAATCGTGTGCGAAAGCGCTGCGTGTATGCAACCGCAGGCTCGTATGCCCTTGTCGAGATGCACAACTCCCGTATCATATCGGCTGAACGGAGAGAAGGTGCCGGATTTGTTGTGCTCGGAAACGAGATCACCAAGCGAATCGCCCACCAGTGCATCAGGGATTACTGGAAAGCCGGGACACTTGATGACGCCGTGCGGGTCATCGTCATGGCGATGGAGACCGCGTCCCGGGTGACGCCGACCGTGAGCAAACAGTACAGCCTCCTGCAGACACGCGGCAGGGGGGATCTCGCGGCTCTCCTCGAGGGGGAGCAGCGATCGGGTCTGATCTCGGAGGAATCACCATAATCCGGTCTCTGTCGTGAAAGTCCGGTATGGCAATTGACCTTGTGAAGTTCGATTGTGTACCAAACGATACCGGCAGGACGCCTGCACAATTCATAACGAATTCCTATCAAATCCGCACATATTTCAATAGACACGCCAAGTTCAGTATCATGACGAAGACCGCACTCCTCATAATCGACATGCAGAACGACTTTATCAGGAAGGGAGCCCTTCTCCGGGTGAATGACGGGGAGGGAATAATCGGGAATATCCGGTCGGCACTCGATCTCTTCCGTTCCCGGGGGTTGCCGGTCTTCCACATCCTCCGGGTACAGCGGGCCGACGGGTCGGACGTGGAGATCTCGAGGCGGGGACTCTTCCAGAAGACTCCGTTTGCCGTGGAGGGAACTGTTGGAGCGCGTGTGATCGATGAACTGGAACCACATCAGGGGGAGTACATCATCAGGAAGAACCGGATGAGTGCCTTCTTCAATACCGACCTTGACCTCCTTCTCCGGTCGCTTGGCGTGGAACGCCTGGTCATCACCGGGATACAGACACCAAACTGCGTGAGGACGACGGCATTCGATGCATTTGCTTACAATTACCAGGTATTTCTGGTCAACGATGCCGTGGCAGCACAGGACGACGGGATACACCGGGCGAATGTCAGGGATATGGCAAATATCGGGATCAGCATTATTCAGACAGCCGATATCGGGCAGATCGCCGGGGAATAGCGATACCTGGAAAGATTCAGGAGCTGTAGCAATACCAATATTTTTATATTATGGAAGGTACCTTCCTTCCATTGGTGGTGATGGCTTAAGAGATGTGGTGTGTCATGTTCATATCCCGCCC
>DAWO01000070.1:0-2739 GCA_002509485.1 Methanolinea sp. UBA477 | reverse complement strand
TACATCATGTTTCACCAGGACGAAGTCAGCCTGTGGAGCGTGAGAGTCCTTGATGATGGGACATCCCTCTATCATGAGATGAATCTTTTCGAGTATGGTATCACAGAGGATGATCTTGTTGACGCGATACGCCTCGGGGAGAGTGACTATTTCGAATCGATGAATACGGCAGATCCACGATATTATCCGGTTTCATCCCATATTGAGCAGAAATTGAAGATATTGGATCCGTATTGAGTTTTCTTGCCATCCCCTTTTTTCGGCTCTTTTCTACCTGGTGTGGGTAGGATTGATGAAACGGATACATTTTGCAGGCGCTATCCGCCTCCACGCCCCCATGTGCGATGCCACGCCGCCGCCTCCGAAAATACCGCGAGGCTGATTCACAGTCAAAATTTGAGCAATTGGGTAAGAGTTCTGTGAGGACGCCCCGGTGGCGGTTGTGAGTGACCGAATCGGTATGCAGATAACAGATCGATTCGGTCACCCCCCACAAAACAGCGAGGAGGCTTTTTTCCGAACCGATTACGAGTTCTTTTTCCCGTGGTCCGGTGCGGTCGGGGAAAGATCATTGAAGGAAACATCCTCCTCCGGCCCATAATTGCGAAAAAGTTCGCAGTTAAAGCAATTTACTTCATCTTTGGAGTGCCATCTCCTCCCAGTTGAGTTTGGTGATGCCACGATGACAGACAGGTTGGTGATCGCTCTTGTTGTTGCAGGAGCGATCATAATCTCCGCGATTATCGGCTTTTCGGTACTGCAGGGTGAAGGATCTTCTCTCTCACCCGAAGACGAGATCGGAAAATTTGCCGATACAGGCCAGCTGAAGAGCTATTTATCCGAGAACCAGAGGATCTCCCATTCAGGCTATGGTGTGCCGGATGTCGCACGACCGGACATGGTCCTGAAATCCGAAGCCGGCATGCCGGGAGGGTACTCGGATTCAACGGTAACTGTGCCGGCCGCAACGGGTGGGGAATACTCGACGACGAACATCCAGGTTGCAGGGGTCGACGAGGCGGATTTCGTGAAGAATGACGCGAAGTATATATACATCATCTCGGGCCAGACCCTTGCAATCGTCGATGCGTTCCCGGCAGAGAAAGCGTCCATCGTCTCCCGCATTCCCCTTCAGGGCAACCCGGTAGAGTTGTTCCTGAAGGACAATCGGCTGGTGGTGTTTGCAAATATGCTGGACCAGGAATACATAACTCCCCCTTCCAGCGTCGCACCTGTGCCGGTCTCGAGACGGATGACCCATGCCTTCGTGTATGATGTCCGGGACAGGGAAGACCCAGAACTCCTCCGTGATATCGCGATCTCAGGCTCATATAGCAACTCCCGCATGATCGGGGAGCACGTGTATGTCATGACAACCGAGTCGGTCCCCTGGCACCGGGACGAACCGCTTGTCCCGGTCGTAAAGGACAGCGCCGGGGAGGATACGAGCCCTGATATCTATTACTTCAAAGTCCCGTGGAACAATTTCGTGTACAATACCATCACGGCGTTTTCCGTGATCGACGAGAGACCTGTCGAATCACAGACCTACCTGTCCGGCTATTCGACGACCCTCTATGCATCCGCCGACAACCTGTATATCGCCTACACCCGGCCGGCCATGTATCCCCGCACCGTATGGGAGTCGGGCTCTTCCATGGAGAGGATTGCTTCGAGTGACGGATCCCGGGACGGCACCGTGATACACCGGTTTGCAATCGGCAACGGGCACGTGGCATACAGGGCAACCGGCGATGTGCCCGGCCACCTGCAAAACCAGTTCTCGATGGATGAGTCGGGCGGCCACCTCCGGGTGGCGACAACAGTCCGGGGATGGCAGTCCGGTTCCGGTTCATACAGCTATAGCAACGTCTACGTGCTGGACGCCGATATGGAGACGGTGGGAGAACTCGAGTTCATCGCTCCGGACGAACAGATCTATTCGACACGGTTCATCGGCGACCGCCTCTACATGGTGACCTTCAAGCGGATCGATCCCTTCTTCGTGATCGATCTATCGAACCCGGAAAATCCGGGGATACTCGGCAAGCTGAAGATCCCCGGGTATTCCGATTACCTCCACCCCTACGATTCGGATTACATAATCGGGGTCGGCAAGGAGACTGCGGAGAACCAGTGGGGCGGGGTATCGGTCGAAGGGTTAAAGATCGCCCTCTTCGACGTCAGGGACGTGAACAATCCAACGCTCGTCGACAGGGTGGAGATAGGTGATTCGGGGACCGACTCGGAAGCCCTTCACGACCACCGGGCATTCCTCTTTGACAAGGAGAAGAATCTCCTGGTAATTCCCGTCCGCGAAGTCGTGAAGGTCTATGCGTCGGGTGTCCCCGGTGCACCGTACAGCCACAAGGCCTGGCAGGGAGCGTATGTCTTCGGGGTCACCCCCGATACAGGGTTTGTGGAGAGGGGGACCGTCACGCACAGCGAAGGATACGATCCCTATTCCTACTACGGGTCTTCTGATGCAGTCCGGCGATCGCTCTACATCGATGACGTACTCTATACCATCTCTTCAGGATCGATCATCTCAAGCGACCTCTCTGACCTCGAAAACCGGTTGGGTGAGGTGGTGCTGCCGGGTGGCGGGAACCGGTACGTGTACCCGGTGATGGCGGAATAGAAGATATCCTTTTTTTTGGAGTAGGCACACTGTCTGAAAAAACACTATCAGTATGGTGACAGGGGGGGCCTGCAGCCCCCCCTTGGACCCCCCGCAGG
>DAWO01000073.1 GCA_002509485.1 Methanolinea sp. UBA477 | reverse complement strand
AACTTGCCGACATGCAGGATCGGGGTTCCCGGATGGTCTTCAGAGGGACAGGGCCAATGGACAGACTCGGGCTTCTCCATGCGGGCATACGAGATACCGGCCATCGACGGTGTGCACCGGCGCACATCGTTCCAGATATCCTCGGGCGAGTTGAAGTCAAAGCCCTTCAGGTTCCACCTCTTTGCCAGGTCGACAAAGACCTTCCAGTCCTCCCTGGCTTCGCCGGGCGGCTCGACGGCCTTCCTGATACGGTTGATCCGACGCTCGCCGGCGGTAAAGCAGCCGTCCTTCTCGGCAAAGCAGGCACCGGGCAGCACCACGTCGGCATACTCGCAGGTCTCGGTCCAGAAGATGTCATGGACGACAAGGAAATCGAGCTTGGAAAGCGATTCACGGACATGGTTCGAATCGGGGTAGGAGACGGCAGGGTTCAAAGCAAACATGTACATCGCCTTGATGGGATCTCCGCACTGGTCGATCTGCTCGGTCAGGCTCGCACCGTACCATTCAGGCAGAGATCCTGCCGGCATCTCCCAGAGATCCTCCATCTTCTTCCTCATCTCGGGAAGCTCGCACTTCTGGTAGCCTGAGTAGACGTTCGGGTACGCGCCCATGTCGCAGGCGCCCTGGACGTTGTTCTGGCCGCGGAGCGGGTTGACACCGACACCGGGCCGGCCGATGTTTCCACAGATCATCGAGAGGTTTCCGAGCGAGCGGACGTTGTCGGTCCCGGTCGAGAGCTCGGTGATGCCGAGGCAGTAGATGATGACGGCGTTCTTTGCCGCGGCATACTTCCGCGCCATCTCCTTGACCTTCTCGGTCGGGACGCCGGTGATGTTCTCGACGTCGGCATAGTTCTCGACGGTCTTTTTCAGATCTTCAAAGCCCTTGGTCCTCTTCTCGATGAACTCCTTGTCGTGCAGATCTTCCTTGATGATCCAGTACATCATCGAGTTGATCAGCGCTATGTGTGTCGATGGGTTGAACCTGACCCAGTCGTCGGCCAGCCTCGCCGTCGGGCTGTACCGCGGGTCGACGACCATGATCGGGATCCCTTTCAGTTTTGCCTGGACGATACGCCTGCCTGCGAGCGGGTGTGCTTCGACCGGGTTTGAACCCCAGATAAGGATGAAGTCGGAGTTCAAGACATCCTCGAACGGGTTCGTGGCCGCTCCCGACCCAAACGAGAGGGAAAGACCTGCAACGGACGGCCCGTGGCAGATACGGGCGCAGTTATCTATGTTGTTCGTCTGGAACGCGACCCGTGCGAGCTTCTGCATGATGTAGCACTCCTCGTTCGGAGTCCTGCACGAGACCTGGAAGCCGAGCGATTTCGGACCGTACTTGTCCGACGTCTCCTTGAACTTCTTTGCAATGAGGTCGAGGGCCTCGTCCCAGCTCGCCTCCACGAACGTGCCGTCCTTCTTGATCATCGGCTTTGTGAGCCTGTCCGGGCTGTGGACGAACTCGTGGCAGGTCATGCCCTTCGGACAGAGTTTGCCCTCGTTGATCGGGCTTCTCTTGTAGGGCTGGACACCGGTCACCTTGCCGTCCTGGACTACCAGGTTGAGGGTACATCCCACTCCACAGTAGGGGCAGGTGGTCTGGACATACTTCAGTGATGGAACTTTTGGTTTGGTCATTGTGTTCTCTCCTTTATCTCACCATGAAGGTTAGAGAAATTCTGTTGATTTTTGCATTTAGTTTAGGTAATAAATTAATTATGATTAACTATTTAATAAAAGTAGTCATTTTTATCTAAAAATTGATGAAAATTGGTGGGCTGGCCTGACAACCCGGAAAAAATTAGTTGGAGTAGTCGGAGGATCCGAGTTTCGGGGCAAATGCCCTGTCGGCTTCCTCCCTGATCGCATGGCCGAATAGTGCAAGCGGTATCTCCATCGGGCAGAGTTCCTCGCACTGACCGCAGTTGATGCAACTATCAGAGATATGGGCAAACCGCCGCAGGTGGAACATCGGGTCCGCAGGAATGACTCCCCTGCGGATCATGGGCGAGTCCTCCTTGAGCATACTCGCAACAGGGAAACAGACCGGGCACTGGTCAATGCAGCTGTAGCACTTTATGCACCTGCCCGTCTCCTTGGCAATGACATCCCAGAGGTTCTCGTATATTCCTGAGAAGTCCCTCTTTCGCCACTTTTGGCCGAGCTTGATCATTGCGTTCTCGGTCTTGGATCTGATCTCGACTCCTTTTGGATCCGGGGCACTCGTGGTGATGGTCTTTGCCTTCTCAGCCTTGTTCAGGAGGTCTGCGCCCTTGTCACTGCACACCTCGACAAAGGTCGCTTTACCGGCCGAATCACCGATGACTCCCCAGTTTCCGCAGGCGAGGTCGGCCTGGCGCGGGATCTTGTAGACACAGCGGCGGCAGTTGCTCCGGCGCCCCCACCCTTCTTCTTCCAGGTCGTCCATCTTGATGCCTTTGTGGCCGCCCTCGTACTCGATGATGAACTGGCCCTTGTCGATCTCTTCCTTGGTGACCTTGTCAGGGTCGACACCGTACTTCTCCCTGATCATCTTCCGGGCCGTAATCGGGCTGACGGTGCCTCCGCAGTTCACACCAATGAGGAGGAGATTGTCACGGTTGATCTCACCACGCTTGGCCATCTCAAGGATACCCATGAGATCACAGCCCTTGACCGTGATACCGATCTTCTTGTCCTTCGCTCCATTGAAGTATTTCTTTATCAACTTCGACTGGAGCAGGCTTCCGCAGTGAAGTGATCCTGCACTTGTGCTGATCTGATTGGGGTCGGTGATGAAGGTCGGGACTGCATCATAGAGATCAGCCCCTTTCTTGACCGCGAGAACTGCATCGACGATCTTGTTCTCGAGCGCATACTTCAGAAGACCGGAGACGGCCCCCCCGCATTCCGCTCTCTTTGCAAGATCCGCGTCTGTGGTCCACGCATAGACCATGTCGCCTTTCTTCACCATCTCTAGTTCCCTCCTGCAATCTTTTCAACAGAAACAGCACAGTGCTTGAGCTCAGGCATCTTCGACATCGGATCGAGCACCGTGTTGGTCAGGTTGTTGGCACCGTTCGGGAAGTGCATCGTGTACATGAGTACTCCGGGGGCGACATCATCAGTGACCCGTGCCAGCGGTGTGCTCTCACCCCGCCGGCTCTTCAACTTGATACGCTCTCCCTGGGCTATGTTCAATCTCTTCGCATCATCGGTGTTGATCTGGACATATCCCTCGGGCACCTCGTAGTGGAGGGCGGCCGAACGATCGGTCTGCGTCCTTGTGTGGTAGTGGAAGATCAGCCGGCCGGTCATCAGCGTGAATGGATACTCGGCATCCGCAACTTCCGCAGGCGGGCGGTACTCGATGCCGAAGAAGTTTCCGAGACCGTCTGCGGCCGCAAACTTGCCGACATGCAGGATCGGGG
>DAWO01000082.1:28394-36681 GCA_002509485.1 Methanolinea sp. UBA477 | reverse complement strand
CGGGTGGGACGGGTCAACGGCCTCGCCGTGATGGGCAGCGATTCGGGATCCGTCCTCCCCATCATGGCAGAGGTGACGCCTGCCCAGGGGGCCAGCGGCACGGTCGTCGCCACCGGCCTTTTAAAAGAGATCGCCCAGGAATCGATCAAGAACGTGAGTGCCATCCTGAAGAAGTTCACCGGCAAGGACATCAGGAACATGGATATCCACATCCAGTTCATCGGGACGTACGGTGGCGTCGAGGGCGATTCGGCCTCGATAAGCGTGGCAACCGCAGTCATCAGCGCAATCGAGAACATCCCGGTCAGGCAGGACATCGGAATGACGGGATCACTCTCGGTCCGCGGGGACGTGCTTCCCGTCGGGGGAGTCACCTACAAGATCGAGGCGGCGGCAAAGGCAGGGATAAAGACCGTCCTCATACCGAGGGCGAACATCGACGACGTCCTGATAGAAGAGCGTTACCAGCCGATGGTCACCATCATTCCCGTCGACCATATCGAGGATGTCTTGAAGATCGCGCTCCTCCCGGAAAACAATGAAGGATTCCTTGACAAGCTCCGGAAGATGGCCACATCGAAGAAGATACTGGACAGTTCCGGAATCAAGCCTTCTGCGATCTGATTGGCCATGGACGGAATACGATACTATGACATCCGCCACGTCGCCGGCGAGGTTACCCATATCGATATCGACAATTCGGTCATCGAGTCTGCAGGCACATCTTTTTTTGACCAGGCCGTAGTTCGGGTGCTCGGACCACGGGGATGGGGCATCATGACCGTCGACAATTACCAGCGTCCACGGGGGGACAGGTTTTCGGATATGATCAATTCGGTGCGCGGAGTCGCATCCATCACCGGAGAGAAAGTGGAGGTCGCGGATGCCAAGAGAGGTGTCCTGGACGTCCCGGCGATGCGAGAGGACCCCCGCGATGTGAGCATCGAGGAGAAGACGTCGATTCTTGCAGGTATCGAGAAGAGCGCCCGACTTGAAGGCATCTCCAGTTCCCGGGCAAACTACTCGGAGAGACACGAAACAGTCACCTTCGAGGACAGCAGCGGGAACGAGCACACCTATTCCATCTGTCGGTGCGGTTTTGGCATAATGGCCGTTGCATCGAGGGACGGGATCGTCCAGATGGGATACGAGAGGCTCCATTCGATCAGCGGCCTTCCCATACGACATAAACAGGATATCGGGGCTGCAGCCGCCCGGCGGGCGATCGAACTTCTGGACGCGAAGGCTGCAAAAGGAGGGATCATGAATGCGATACTTGACCAGGAACTTGCAGGGGTTTTTGCCCATGAAGCTGTCGGGCATGCCAGCGAGGGTGACCTCGTAAAAGAGGGCAATTCCGTTCTATCCGGAAAGATCGGCGAAAAGATCGGGAACAATATACTGACAATCGTTGATGACCCCTCCCTTCCCGAATTCGGCTTTGAACCCGTGGATGCCGAAGGCTCCGCCGTCGGGCGGACCGAGATCATCCGCAGGGGCAGGGTGTGCGCTTATCTCCACAGCCGGGAGACCCTGGCGGCAATCGGGCACGGTGCTGCCGGCAACGCCAGGGCGATGCCCGGCGAGCCGCCGCTTGTCCGGATGAGTAATACCTATATCGAAAACGGGGACAGCTCACTTGAAGAGATGCTCGAGACCTGCCGGGACGGAATACTTCTCAAGGGATCGAGGGGCGGCCAGGTCGACCCCGGCAGGGGCGTATTCCAGTTCAATGCCGAATACGGCTATCTCGTCGAAGGCGGCGAGGTCGCAGGCATGGTCAGGGATGTGTCCCTGTCAGGCGAGATCCTCTCCACGCTCCATTCGATCGAACTCTGCGCCAATGATCTCCTGATGCACCAGGGCTATTGCGGGAAAGGAGGTCAGAGCGTTCCCGTGAGCGACGGATCCCCTCATGTCCTGCTTCGTTGTGCGGTGGTGGGTGGCAGTGGAACCGATTGAGTCCGTCCTCAAGGAAGGATCAAAGACCGCTGACGAGGTCGAGGTCTTCTTCGTGAAGGGCGAGTCTCTCTCCGCATCCCTGCGAAAGAGAGAGATCAGTGAGGCCGCGATCTCACGGAGCACGGGGATGGCGATCAGGACCATCCGGGATGGAAAGATCGGGGTATCCAGCACAGACGATCCCGAACGGTGGCAGGAATGCCTGTCGGCTGCGCTTGCCAGCGGCGAGCTTGCCACGCCCCAGGAATGGGGCGGGCTGCCCGGACCGGTCGACCTCGATCCCACCCCACTCGCCTGTGACCCGGAGATCACGATGGATCCGGCTCTGCTGGAACGCTTTTGTGAAGAACTCCTGGAGGGAGCCTCCCGCTACCCCGTGGAGGTGACGTCAGGGTCAGCCCACGTCTCCCGGCAGTTCTCCACGGTGGCAAACTCGTCCGGTGTGTTGTACAGCAGCCCGAAAACGTCTGTCGGCGTCTCGCTCGATTGTATCAGCGGCCAGTCGACCGGGTATGAATTCGACAGCTCGTACAGGCTGGATATCGACCCGGTCGGGGTCGGGGAAGAAGCGGCCCGGCTTGCCCATACATCTGCGGGGGGGGACGACATCAGGAGCGGCCGGTATGACGTGGTACTCTCCCAGATAGCTCTCTCCCAGTTCCTGGGAGCGGTCTTTGTCCCCGCACTCTCCGGCCGGAATGTCCATGCCGGACGATCCCGGCTTGCAGGGAGCATGGGCGAGGTTGTCATCGACAACAGCCTCTCCCTGTACGACGATCCCTTCGACGGGCGCGGACTCTCTTCGACACGGTGGGACGCGGAGGGGAGTCCCGCACGACGGCTGGATTTCATCAAAAATGGCGTTTTAATGGCATTTGCCTACGACCTGAAGACCGCATACCGGTACGGAAAGTCCAGCACCGGGAGTGCGGTCCGTTCCGGATACGGAGGCGGCCCGGCCATCGGAGTCCATAACCTGGTACTCGACGGAAAGGAATCGGGGATCATGGACGAGCCGGCACTCTATGTCCATGATGTCGTTGGAGCCCATACCGCAAATCCCCTGTCGGGTGATTTTTCTGTGGAACTCTCAAATGCCTACCTCGTCGAAGGAGACGAATTCGTACGGTCTGTACGGAAAGCCATGATGTCTGGCAACATCTTTACGATGCTCCAGGAGACCGGCGGGGTTGGATCCAAAAAACGTGTCACCGGAAAGATGATATTGCCGAAAATCAGACTATTGCGCCAGAATATCATAGGAGTATAGAGATGTCGATAGATCTGGCGCTTCTCGTGGCAGGGATCCTGATTGCCGTTGTCCTCTTCCTGATCCTGAAAAATATCACGAAACTGATAATCAATTCTGTACTGGGGCTGTTGCTCATCTTCTGTATCAATTTTTTCCACATCATGCCCATGCTCGGCCAGCCGGATATCGAGCTGAACCTGGTGACCGTACTCTTCTGCGCCCTGGGGGGTATTCCCGGCGCACTGCTCATCGTTATCCTGCACCTGCTCGGCATCGGTGGTATCTAAAAGACGTTCGCTTCCGTGTAGACCAGCACCAGGCCCTCCTGGATCTCGTAGGGCTTGATCTCACGCGAATGGGCGGAGAGGCGCATCTTGACCACCTCGAGGGCGAGATGGACACTGGTCAGGTCTGACGGGCGCACATACCGGAGCACTATCACGCTGTCGGCAAGGTATTCCAGCAACCCGTGCCTGCTTGCGAAACTGTCATGCCTGTCGGTCTCGCTCGTCAGGACGATCGTGCACTTCTGGTCGCGCAGCCCGTCGACAAACCGGAACATCTCCCTCCTCCTCTCCGAGTCCTTCTCGAAGAGGTCTTCAAACAGCGAAACAGGGTCGATGACCACGCGTTTTGCATCCAGTTTCCTGACGAGCTGGGGAAGTTCGTTCTTCAGGCTGTTGATAGCCAGGTTGAAGTCAAGCGGATCGAGCTTCAAGACCGTGAATGTCTTTCCGATATATGGCGAGACATCCCAGCCCTTCTGATCCATGTACCGTTGAATCCGGTCCTCTCTCTCTTCCAGGCTGATGTAAATGACATTTTCACCCGAAACAAGCCCCTCCCAGACGAAATGAAGGGCAAAGGTGGTCTTCCCGGTACCGTAGGTCCCGATGATGGCACAGATGCTTCCCGGGAGGAGCCCGCCGCCCATCATCTGGTCCAGCCCCTCGATTCCGATCCTCACCCGTTCCCCGTTCATATGACCACCCTGATATTGCTCACTTCGAATCCGCCGCTGGACGTGATCCGCACGGCAAACTTGACTAAATCACGTTCCTCCAGGTGTGGCATGAGGCCCCTGAACTTCTCGAAATGCATGACCCTCTGTCTCCTCGCACCGGGTGTCTCCTCCCAGCGGAAGAGCAGCACCGCGTCCACCGTATCCGCAATCTCTGTCTCCCTGCTCTTATCGAGAATGCCACCAGTAAGAGGTAGGTATATCGTCGTATTCCATTTCTTTGTTATTCTCTGCAGACCTTTCAGAAAGGCTGAAAAGTCGTTCCACTGCTGCGTCTTTGAGTATTGCGTGGCGAGATCTGTCAGGGAATCGAGAACGACGAGGCTGTGGGGCGCCAGCTTCTCCATGGTCGAGGCCAGCTGCACCATGATATTCGTGGTCGGTGTCTTCTTCTGTATGCGGGTGAGGAAATCGGCACCCGAATACCATTCCACGGGGACCACGCTTGCATCAAAATAGAGCTGGGAGAGGTCCTCGAACTGTATCAGCGATGCAGAGGAAACGAGGTCGGGATGAAAAGAGAGGGATAATTCGCCGAGGATATCGTCACGGGTCTTGGTAAACGAGATGTAGCTGATATCTTCTGGAAGACCTGGGACTTCGGTTTTCTTCTCCATCTTCGATGTTGAGAGCGAGAGGATGGAACTGTATACAAACTCCCTGTTCCCGGATCCGGTCTCCCCGAGGAGAAGGACGACGGATCCGGGAGGCATCCCGCCTTCCAGTACCGGGTCCAGCGAGGTGATTCCTGTGGGCATCGGGGGAATGTCCGGCTCCTGCATGATCTGCCTGATTACTGGTAAATGCCGAAAGCATTTCTATTTTTCCCTCGTTCCGACTCGTTTTCCGGCGGCCGGGCCAAATTTTCGACCTCCCCTGTTTTTCGGGAACGAAGAATCCGGATTGATACCTGCGTAACGGTTTTCGATCACTCCGGTAAACGCTCTCAAAACGACCTTTTTATTCCAAAAACCATTGTCTCGCACTGGTAAAGGCCACCATTGGGCTGCCGATCCGGCATTGCATGCATGATGCCGTGAAGCATGATACAACCCTTTCCCGATTCATCAATTGTATCCGCAACAGATAACAAAAAACCTTGTTTCAAAAATCACGTATCTGACCTGGATTTTCTCCAGGGAGAACGCTGACATGCCCCGGGATATACCTTTATAACATTCCTCCCAAATATAAATCCATTCAGGGATTTATGGCAGCAACGCCGGGAGGTACCTGTTTCTCATGCTGTCTTCGGAAATAGACGAAATTGTGCAGGATATCCAGCAGGGAGAGATAAAAGAGGAGACCTCCGTAAGAAAGCCGAGGTTTTCACTCCCACACCTCTTCGGGAGGAAAAAGGCCGTCCACGATATCCAGGGGGAAGAGATAAAAGAGGAGGTTTCTGTCAAAAAGCCAGGATTTCCAGTACCACACCTCTTCGGGAAGAATAAGGCCGTCCACGATATTATTGAATACAAGTACGAGGAACACGGACCACTGGTCACCGGCGAGTTGCCCGAAGGCTACAGGGAGATAGAGGAGTACTGGGTTGAACCCGGGCGGACCATGGTCATCATCGCACACAATCTCCAGACCAACCAGGATGAGTACCTCCTCTTCGAGCCGACACTTTCAGAGTTTGAGTACGAGCTTCTGGAGCGTATCCATGAAGATCTCCGTTCGGCCCTGATCCTCACGGACGACGATCTGGGAAAGGACAGGCGGCACCTCCTGATAGAGAAGATGCAGGAACTTCTGGCCGAATACGGGATAAAACTCGAACAGGAGAGCTATTTCAAGCTCCAGTATTACCTCATCAGGAACTTTTTAGGGTGGGGCAGGCTCGATCCACTCATGAAGGATCCCTTCCTCGAGGATATCTCATGTGACGGGATCATGATCCCGGTCTTTCTCTATCATCGGAGATACCGGAACGTCAAGACGAATATCCTCTTTGAGGAGGAGGTCCTCAATTCGCTTGCAATTTCATTGGCACAGCGCTCGGGAAAGCACATATCCTCGGGAAACCCGATTCTCGATGCAACACTTCCTGACGGCTCACGGCTGCAGCTGACACTCGGGACCGAGGTCACCACACGGGGAACGTCGTTTACCATCAGGAAGTTCCGCGAGGACCCGTTCTCGCCGATCGAACTGATCGAGTACCACACGTTCAATGCCGAACAGCTGGTCTATTTCTGGATGGCGATCGAGAACAACAAGAGCCTTCTCTTCATCGGGGGAACCGCCTCCGGAAAGACCACCTCCTTAAACGCCGTCTCGCTCTTTATCCCCCCCATGGCAAAAGTGGTCAGCATCGAGGATACCAGGGAGATTACCCTGTACCATGAGAACTGGATCGCCAGCGTGACCCGCGAACTGATCGCGGAAGGGGCAAGCGTGATCAACATGTTCGACCTCCTGAAGGCGGCCATGAGACAGCGGCCCGAATACATCCTCGTCGGGGAGGTGAGGGGTGCTGAAGCGCAGACACTCTTCCAGGCGATGAACACGGGGCACACGACATTCTCGACGATGCATGCGGGAAGCATCGATGCAGCAATTCACCGGCTCGAGAGTGAACCGTTGAATGTCCCGAGAAACATGATCACCGCGTTAAACATCGTGAGTGTCCAGGCACTGGTGTACCTTGGAACCGAACGGGTGAGGAGATCCCTTGAGATAGTCGAGATTGCAGGGATCGATCCCTCGACAGGAAACCTTCGGGTGAATACGGTCTTTGATTATGACCCGGTGAAGGACAAATTCTCCTATCATGGCAGGTCACAGGTCTATGCCGACATCGCAGAGCGACGGGGATGGAGCAAGGAGGACCTGGAGAACGAGATCTCCGTGAGAAGACGAATCCTTGAAGCGATGCAGCGACAGAAGATCATCGACTATATCTCGGTCTCAAAGGTATTCCAGACATACAGTATTGATCCCGCCCGGGTTATCGCAGCAATCGACGATCTCGCCCCACTCCTGAAATGAGATTCAATACCCTGATCCGCAACTATATCCGGCGTGACCCCCTGCGTCACCAGCAGGTCTATTCTGATCTCATCTCGTCCCGCATGGGAATGACGCTTGCACATTACCTGGTGACAGCGATAAAGATCTCGATAATCGCCGGGGTTCTCCTGGCCCTCTTCTCTTTCTGGATCTCAGGGTTCTTCTTTTATGGACCGTCAACGCCAGGATATACGGGACTGTACAATATATTCAACGTACCAATACCTGAACCAGGTTTGGCAACCCGGCACATGCTCGGGTTCCAGATCGCTGTGGGCTTGGTGGCATTCCTCCTCGGATCGGTTGCTGTATATTATGTAATCCTGAAATTTCCCTCTCTCCAGAAGGGCAACCGGCGCACAAAGATAAACCTCACCCTGCACAACGCGGTCGCGTACATGTATGCCATGCGGAAGGGCGGTGCCCAGCTCATGCCGATATTCCGGTCACTGTCAGATAATGCCAAGGTCTATGGTGAGATCGCCCTGGAGTTCCGGCAGGTCGTGAGGGACTGCGACTTCTTCGGGTACGATGTCGTTACGGCCATCAGGCATCTCATGACAACAACTCCTTCCGAGAAACTAAAAGAGTTCCTGGAGGATATGGTATCGGTCATCGAGAGTGGCGGCGACCTTACCACGTTCCTGGCAGGGAGGGTCAAGCTGTACCAGGAAGAGGCCCGGTTCGAGCAGAAACAGTATTTAAGCTTCCTCTCCCTCGTAGCAGAGTCCTACGTGACGCTCTTCGTCGCAGGTCCACTCTTTCTCATAATTATCATGGTGGTGATGGGCATGATGGGCGGAGTCGCCCTGCTCCAGCTCTCCGCCGTTGTGTATGCCTTAATCCCCATTGGGTCTGCCATCTTTATCATACTCATCGATATCATCTCGATAAAGACCGAGACTGTCGAGCGCTATGTCCGTGCAAGATGGCTGCATGAATACAGCGACGTCAGGATAGTCAAAAAGCCAGGGGAGGAGAAATTTTTTGCCAAACTCGTTCAGTATGACAGGTTCAAGAATCTCAGGGAATTCCTG
>DAWO01000082.1:0-28381 GCA_002509485.1 Methanolinea sp. UBA477 | reverse complement strand
TGATCGCACTCTTTTTGCAGGTCCCCAGCTACACGAATACCGAGATCTACATCGACGTGGTGGACGATCACATCATGATCGCACTCCTGATTGTCCTTGCGCCGTACGCGGTCTTCTACGAGCTCTGGAGAAAGAACATCCTGGGCATGGAATCCCTCATCCCGGATTTTCTCGAGCGGATGGCCGGGATTAACCAGGTCGGGCTCACGATCGCGCAGGCCATAGGGATCATGGTGAATACGAACCTCGGCCTCCTGTCATACGAGATCCGGCGTATCAAGAGGGATATCGACTGGGGGGGAACTTTTTCGGACGCCCTGGTGCGGTTCGAGAACAGGGTGAGGACACCGCTCATCGCCCGTACAGTCACCCTAATCACCAAGGCAAGCCAGATGAGCGGATCCATCGGCGATGTGCTGTCCATTTCTGCGAGCGATGCAAAGATGTCCGATATCCTCAAGAGGGACAGGATGTCTGACATGTTCATCTATACGGCGATCATCTATCTTGCATTCTTCGTCTTCATCTTCGTCGTCGGGGTGATCACCAACCAGTTCATGCCCATTCTCTCCGAGATCAATACCGAGGGAGTTCCTACGGGAACGGCATTGTCGGGCTTTTCCGCAGTCTCCCTCTATGCAACAGAGCGGCTGATGTATCACGGGGTGGTGGCACAGGCGGTATTTTCCGGATTGATTGCCGGACAGATGGGAGAAGGATCCGTCCGTGCCGGGATAAAACATACCTGCATCATGCTCGTCATCACGCTGTTCGTGTTCAACCTCTTCGTTTGAGCGGGGACTGGTCCGGCTCCGCGTTTACCTTATAGCCCGAACAGCAGAGTATATTACCATGAGTGTGAATAAGCGCGTCGTAGAGCTGAAGGGAGACAGGATATTGATTATAAAGGGGGATCGGTCGTTCCTCCTCGCAGGAAAGGCTGGAAAGAGATTCCCTCTCAGTATACTGACCGCGGATTCGGAATACTGCCAGACAATTGAAGAGGACGACATCATCGCGGTCTCGGCCCCGGAAGGCGGGTCGGCCAGGGCAGCCGGCATGCTCATGGAGCTTGTCAGGTCACACCACATGCCGCTTGTCGTTCTCCCGCGTGATCATCCCGGATCGGGACGATTGAGATATGTCGTATCTGCCGGCAAAGAGATCCGCCTTGATTGCACGATTGTGAGAGGGACACATCCCGAGCAGCACCTCCTCTGTTCATCTGAAGAACTGGGCGGGATCGTTCTCACCGGGATACCTGGTGGAGTGGAGATAGCGGATCTTTTCCCGGGAATCATCGTCGATACAGTTTCTCCAGGCGATATCATTGCTTTTCCCTGAAAAACTCCGGGTAACCCGTCTGCACCTGACTCCCATCGATGAAAGGAACGCTATTTTTCCGGGATTTAGGGGAAATCCTCATCGATGCCGGGTGCAGAGACGAAAAGCACGTACCAGGGGTTGTTTTGCCTTCAAATCAATAACAACAGATATAAGAACAATTCCCATCAAATATTTGAATGCCGTGAGAGGAGGGTTGGATGAAGACGGATGTCTTAAAGAACATCAAAGCAACTGAAGACGAGTACCGCTCCATGATCAGCACGGCCATGGCCGACAAAAAACGCACCATTGCGGATGCCGAGTTAGAGGCTGATAACCTGATCATGAAAGCGACCAGTACCGCCGAGGACTACACAAAAAAAAGGCTTGCAGATGCACGGCAGCAGGCTGAATTGAAGCATGCTGAAATTGCACGCGAAGGTGAACGGCGAGCTGCAGAATTGAAGGAGGCAGGCAGTAAAAAACTCGATGAAGCCGTAAAACTGCTTGTTTCACGTTTCAAGGAGCAACTGCATGTTCACGCCTGAAGATATGAGCAAGGTGCTCGTTGTAGCACCAAAAGACCAGATTGAAGCCGTCGTAAGAAAACTGTATTCCTTGAACCTGTTCCACATCGAAGACTACGTGGAGCAGGAAGAGGAAGGATACGAGGGGTATAGGATCGGCATGCCTCTGCCCCATGGCAGCGATACCTCCAGGGAACTCCTGAAACTTCGGGCAGTCACGAATGCGATTGCCGTCCAGGCGGATGATGTGAGTTCGAAAGAGCGAATCGCATCGTCTCAGCTGAGGACCCGTATCGAGCAGGATTTGCCATCGATCGAGGAAGAAGTGGAATCACTCCTTGACAGGCGTTCGAAACTCGAGGCCGAAGCCAAGGAGATCGAGCAGGTAATCGAGACACTTACGCCCTTTGCAAACGCAGCCGTCGATCTCGATCTGCTGCGCGGATATGAAAACCTTGCAGTGTTTGCCGGCTACATCAATGCAAAACCGGACCTTGACGTCCCGCACGAAGTGTTGACCGCACCGTCCAAGAGTGGCAATCTTTGTATTTTATGGGTCTCCGCAGGGCACCGGAACGAAGTGGAGAGGGCTCTTCTCGATGCACAGTTCCAGTCTGTCCCAATCCCTGATGAGTCAGGGATGGCGCAGGATCGGATTCACTATTACAAAGGCAAGTTGTCAGATATCGAGAAAGAGATAGAGAGTGTGAACCATGCTCTCGACAGTCTCAAGGATAAACACCAGGGATTCCTGGTGGCATGTGACGAGCTGCTGACCACTGAAGCAGAGATGGCAGAAGCTCCTCTTCGTTTTGCGACGACGGAGAATGCATTTCTTGCGGAAGGCTGGATTCCAGGAAAGGATGTCCACACATTTATCGAGGGGATGTCCGTCGCAACCGGAGGACGGGCCTTCGCAACCGAGCTGGATATCGACATGGACACAGACATCATCCCTGTCGAATATGACAATGCCAGCTTTGCAAAACCGACAGAATTTTTGATGGACATCTATTCGCGTCCGAGATACACGGAGATTGATCCTACCCTGATGGTCTCGATCATATTTCCGATCTTCTTCGGGCTGATTCTCGGGGATGTGGCCTACGGCCTGCTGGTTTTGGCTCTCGCCCTCGGCCTGCGGAAGATCATTACGGGCGACGATGGACGGATGCTCCTGAAGATTCTTCGCAATGCGGGTATTTCAAGCATCATCTTCGGGTTCCTGTTCAGCGAGTTCCTGGGATTCGCCATACCCGGGATCGAACCCCTGCTCCCGAACAGGCACCTGGCTATCGGTCACGCAGGCGGGCACGGCCCCGCTGTGCCGGAACTGATGATGATGACGGTCTGGATAGGTATTCTTCATATCACGCTCGGGAGGATATTCGGGATTGTAAACCATGCCCGGCAGGATCACGGGAAACACCGGACTCTCGCCGTCCTGGCAAACGTGGGGTGGCTCATGGTCATGTACGGAATCCTCATCGCGATTCTCTCCATGTTCGCCCTACCGCTCATGCCCAATCTGACCGGCTGGCCCCCGTTAGTGGCTGGCCTGACATTGCCGGCATTTATCGGCCTTGGCATGCTCATTCTTGGAGTATTGTTCATCGTGAGGGATTCTGCGCTCGAAATCGTGGAACTTCCCACGATTCTCTCTCATGTACTCTCCTACGCCCGTATCGTGGGTGTGGGATTATCATCGGTTGCTATTGCCGGAGTGGTTAATTTCATCGCTATCGGTATGTTTATTGAACCGCAGTTGGAACATCTGACGGCACTCGGTGTCGTAATAATCATCGTTGGCGCTGTTGTCTTCCTTATTGGCCACATTTTCAATACAATTCTTGGAATGCTGGGTGGAGGGCTGCAGTCCATGAGGTTGCACTATGTTGAATTCTTCACCAAGTTCTACAAAGGTGGAGGAAAGAAATACAATCCATTTGGAATGATCAAGAAATTTTCGGAGGATTAAGAAATGGCAGATATGACTCTTGAAATGGTACAGGCATCGCAGCTCGGAATGAAGGCACTCGGCGCAGGTATTGCCGTTGGGCTTACGGGAATCGCAACCGGAATTGCAGAAATGTCGATCGGTTCTGCAGCAGTGGGGGCGACAGCCGAGAACAAGGACATTTTCGGTCTTGCCCTGCTGTTTACCGTAATTCCTGAAACAATCGTCATTTTCGGTCTTGTGGTTGCACTGCTTCTGCTGTTCTGACGGAGCAGACCATGGGACTAGAAGTGGTCATTGAAGAGATCAGGGCGAAAGGGCAGAGAGAAGCGGAGCTGATACGGCAGGAAGGCCACCAGGAAGCGATGCAGATCCTGAAATCCGCTCAGGAAAGGGCGGAAAAGATCAAGCTGGATGCAGAGAGCGAAGTGGAGAAGCAGACATCGCACATTCACAACCAGGAGGTCTCGGCAGCCAACCTGAAGGTCAAGAGACAGCTCCTCAACACCCAGAAGGAACTCCTTGACAGGGTCTACAAGGCGGCACTCTCATCGATATCGGGGCTGCCTGCAGACTTCCACCGTTCTGCAATGAAAGAACTCCTGAAACGGGCATCAAGAGAGATCCCCGATGGAGTCGTACATTGCAGGGAGCATGACCTGCCCGTCCTGAAAGAGCTGCTCGCAGAGGATCCGGCATTCAGGGGATATTCCCCGGGGAAAGCGCTGGACATCGAGGGCGGCATAATCGTTGAGAGCAGGGACGGCGAACTGCAGCTTGACTACAGCTACGCCACGTTCCTTGAACAGGTATGGGAGACAGGACTGAAGGATGCGTCCGCGATCCTGTTCGGATGAGGTGATGTGAGGGTGGCGGAAAAACGAACCGGCCCGGTCCCGTACGAGTACGTCTGCACGCGACTGCGGGTCAGGAAGTCGAAACTACTCGCCCGCGAGGACTATCTCAGGATGCTCAACATGAGTATCCCGGAGATGACCCGGTTTATCGAAGAGACCCAGTACAAAAAAGAGATCGATGAACTCGGGACGTCTTTTTCGGGCATCGATCTCCTGGAGATCGCTCTCAGCTGGAACCTGGCCAAGGAATACCAGAATATCCAGAAGATCGCCCCGGGTGATCTGAAGAGATTCACCCAGTCTTACCTTCGAAGATGGGATATACAGAATGTCCTCACGATCCTTCGTGGGAAGGCACAGGGAATTACATCCGGAAAGATCAAGGAGATCCTCATCCCTGCAGGCGAACTCGACCGGGTTATCCTGGACCGTCTCCTGAAGGAAGAGAGCCCCGAACGGGTCGTGGAAGCCCTGAAGGCATACACCATGTACCCTGTCCTTACGAAGTGGCTTGGAAGCGCCATCGCCGAGGGCTCATTTGCCCACATGGAGAATGCCCTCTACCGCCAGTTCTATGGCGACCTGATCGAGGAGGCAATGAGCGGATTTAAAGGAGGACGCAATTTTCTGGACTACATCAGGCTGGAGATCGACATGATCAACATCCGGAACATGTTCAGGCTCCGGGCCGACAGGATCCAGCAGGATGCCAGGGAGATAGCGATTCCGGGAGGTACCTTTGGCGTGGATGAATTCCAGCGCCTGGTCAACAGGGAAGACCACAACGAATTTATCGATGCGGTCAAGAGCCGGATAAAGCTCCGTCCCCTCCTTGATATGCTCGAGACCATCAGGCAGGAGAAGTCACTGCGTGAAACAGAGATTGAACTCATCAAATTCCAGATCCGGGAGATGGAGTCCATGTCGAAGCGAAATCCCTTCTCGATTCATCCCATCCTCACCTACCTGGAGAAGAAGAAGTATGAGATCATCAACCTCCGTGCTCTGGCCAGAGGGAAAGAATCTAACCTTCCGACAGAGCGAATCAGGGGATTCCTGGTGATATAATGGAGATATCAGTCATCGGATCAGGTGAATTCATCCTCGGTTTCAGGCTTGCGGGCATCAGAAAGACTTATGCCGCCGAGACAGAGGAGGATCTCATAAGCATCATCGGAAAAGTCCTTGATGACGGCACCACTGGTATACTCGTCCTTGAAAGCAGGGATATGAACCGGGTCCCGATGCGACTTCAGGCTACGCTTGAGAATTCCGTGAAACCGACGGTGATCGCGATCGGAGCCGAGGAAGGAGGTATGTCATTGAGAGAGAGAATAAAGCGTTCAGTGGGTGTTGATCTGTGGAAATGAAAGAGAATCAAAAGAAAGGGGATAAAGGAGTCCTCAAAAGAATTGCCGGGCCCGTGGTTGCCGCGGTGGGCGTCGATGCCCACATGTACGACGTGGTCAGGGTCGGGCACGAGGAACTCATGGGAGAGGTCATCAAGATCCAGGGTGAAGAGATAATCATCCAGGTCTATGAAGACACCTCGGGGATCAGGCCGGGTGAACCCGTCGAGAACACCGGGCTGTCGCTGGCCGTCGAACTGGGGCCTGGACTGCTGACCAGCATTTATGATGGCATCCAGCGTCCGCTCGCAGTACTCGTGGAAAAGATGGGGGATTTCATTGAACGCGGTGTGTCAGCCCCGGGTCTTGATCACGCGAAGAAGTGGAATTTCGAACCACTCGTAAAAGAAGGAGACGCGGTCAAACCGGGATCCATCATCGGGCAGGTACAGGAGACGAATATCGTCCACAAGATCCTTGTTCCTCCCAATGCAGAGCCCGCGACTGTCAGGACCATAAAGTCGGGATCATTCACCGTTGACGACGTGGTATGCACGCTTGACAATGGGACTGAACTGACCATGATGCAGAAGTGGCCGGTGCGGGTTCCGCGTCCTGTTGCAGAGAAGATGAACCCGGATATCCCGCTGATTACCGGTCAGCGTATCCTGGATGGACTTTTCCCGATTGCAAAAGGAGGAACTGCCGCTATTCCCGGTCCCTTCGGCAGCGGAAAGACCGTCACCCAGCAACAGCTGGCCAAGTGGAGTGATGCCGAGATCGTCGTCTACATAGGCTGCGGTGAGCGGGGCAACGAGATGACGGAGGTGCTGACCGAATTTCCCGAACTCGAGGACCCGAAGACCGGAAAGCCGCTGATGGAGAGGACTGTCCTCATCGCGAACACCAGCAATATGCCGGTGGCTGCGAGAGAAGCCTCCGTGTACACAGGTATCACCATCGCAGAATATTTCCGTGACATGGGATATGACGTCTCACTGATGGCGGACTCGACCTCCCGATGGGCCGAAGCGATGCGAGAGATCTCCTCGCGTCTCGAAGAGATGCCAGGTGAAGAAGGGTACCCCGCCTACCTTGCGGCACGACTCTCCGAGTTCTACGAGCGTGCAGGTCTTGTCGAGACCCTGAACGGGTCATCGGGATCTGTCTCGGTCATAGGGGCCGTCTCTCCGCCCGGTGGTGACTTCAGCGAGCCGGTCACCCAGAACACACTCCGTATCGTCAAGGTCTTCTGGGCACTGGACGCAAAACTGTCACAGCGCCGGCACTTCCCGGCGATCAACTGGTTGGACTCGTACTCCCTCTACCTGGAGTCACTCAATGACTGGTATGACCGGGAAGTCTCGCCAGAGTGGAACGTGCTCCGGTCATGGGCAATGGAAGTCCTCCAGAAAGAGGCCGAGCTCCAGGAGATCGTCCAGCTCGTCGGTTCGGATGCCCTTCCGGAAACAGAGCAGCTGACCATCGAGATCGCCCGGATGATCAGGGAGATCTTCCTCCAGCAGAATGCGTATGATGCCGTCGACACCTTCTGCGACATGTCCAAGCAGTACGACATGATGAAGGCGATCAAGGCATTTTCGGATCTTGCATACACCGCCCAGGCCGCAGGGGTCACGCCACAGCAGATCATCGGCGTCAAGGCCAAGAATGATCTCCCCCAGATCAAGTTCATCAAGGATTACAAGCCGGAACTCGATCGCATCAAGGGCGAGATGGAGAAGGAATTCAATGCTATGAGGTCGTCAGTATGAAGGAATACAGGACAATTACCAAGATTGCAGGGCCGCTTGTCTTTGTCGAGAAGACCGAGCCGGCCATGTACAACGAACTTGTCAACATCGCACTCTATGACGGCACAATCAAGCGGGGCCAGGTGCTTGATACGAGCGACGAGCTCGTCGTGATCCAGGTCTTTGAGACGACGGCCGGGATCGGGAGGGACAGCGGTGTCCGGTTCCTCGGTGAGACTATCAAGATGCCTGTCGGCAGGGAGATGCTCGGCAGGATCCTCTCTGGTGGAGGCAAGCCAATCGACGGCGGGCCAGATATCGTCCCGGAAAAGCGGCTTGATATCACCGGTGCGGCCATCAACCCCTATGCACGGGCCTCGCCCGAGGAGTTCATCCAGACCGGGATCTCGACCATAGACGGGACAAATACCCTTGTCAGGGGACAGAAACTTCCAATCTTCAGTGGAGCCGGTCTACCCCACAACAACATCGCCCTCCAGATCGCGAGACAGTCCAAGGTGCTCGGGTCTCAGGAAGAGTTTGCGGTGGTCTTCGCCGCCATGGGTATCACCAAGGAAGAGGCAAACCACTTCATGGACGACTTCGAGCGGACGGGAGCACTGGAACGGGCCGTGGTCTTCCTGAATCTCGCTGACGATCCGGCCGTGGAGAGGATCATCACACCACGCCTGGCACTCACCACAGCAGAATACCTTGCATTCGAGCTGGGTATGCACGTGCTGGTCATCCTGACTGATATGACCAATTACTGTGAGGCCTTGCGCCAGATCGGGGCTGCAAGAGAGGAGGTGCCCGGCAGGAGAGGATATCCCGGGTACATGTATACCGACCTTGCAGGAATCTACGAGAGGGCTGGGATCATCAAGGGCAAGAAGGGGTCAATCACACAGTTCCCCATCCTGACAATGCCCGGTGACGATATCACCCATCCGATCCCCGACCTGACCGGCTATATCACCGAAGGGCAGATCGTGGTCAGCAGGGAGCTTCACCGGAAAGGGATATACCCGCCGATCAACGTCCTGCCCTCGCTTTCCCGGCTCATGAACCTGGGGATAGGAGAGAAGCACACCCGTGAAGACCATAAAAAAGTCTCGGACCAGCTCTATGCCGCCTACGCAGAAGGAAACGACCTTCGTGGACTGGTGGCAATCGTCGGAAAGGATGCTCTCTCCGAACGGGACCGGATGTTTCTCGAGTTCGCAGATCTCTTCGAGGACCAGTTTGTCAGGCAGGGATACGAGGAAGACAGGAGTATTACCGATACTCTTGACCTCGGCTGGAAACTGCTCTCGTCACTGCCGGTCGAGCAGCTGGTTCGGATCGACAGGGAACTGATCCAGAAGTACCATCCCCAGTTCAGGGGTGCCGCAAAGGCAGCGGAGTAACGATCCATGGCGCTCAAAGATGTCAAGCCAACGAGATCCGAGCTGATCGCTCTGAAAAAGAGGATCGCCCTCTCGGAGCGTGGCTACAAGATCCTGAAGATGAAGCGCGATGGATTGATCATAGAATTTTTCAAGATACTCGAACAGGCAAAAGACAGCAGGGGGATGCTTGGAGAACGGTACAGGAAGGCACAGGAGATGATGGCGCTTGCAAACACGGTCGAGGGAGCCATCGGTGTCAAAACTGCTGCTTTTTCCGTCCAGGAAGTCCCTGACATCTCACTTTCGAGCAAGAATATCATGGGTGTCGTGGTCCCCGAGATCGAGGCTTCAAAGGTGAAAAAAGGTCTTGTAGATCGTGGGTATGGGTTACTGGGCACAACCTCTGTGATCGATGAGACTGCGTCCGCATTCGAGGACCTTGTGGAGGCCATAATCGAGAGCGCCGAGATCGAGAGCACGATGAAGAAGCTCCTCGACGAGATCGAGGCGACGAAGCGGCGGGTGAACGCCCTGGAGTTCAAGGTCATCCCCGAGCTCACAGAAGCCCGTGACTTCATCAAGATGCGGCTTGACGAGATGGAAAGAGACGAACTCTCGAGGCTCAAAAAGATTAAAGCGCACTCCGGATAAGAAGGGTATGAGTATGCCGATCGGGACGTTGGATCAGATTCAGTCGGCGGGAAAGACGGTACTCCTCCGTCTGGATCTGAATTCCCCGATCGATCCGGCCACAAACCTTATTCTCGACGACAAACGGTTCCGCGAGCATATCCCGACCATCCAGGCACTCGCGAAGAGCCGGGTGGTTATCGTCACGCACCAGAGCAGGCCGGGTAAGAAAGATTTTACGACGCTCGAGGCACATGCGGAGAAACTGGCACAGCTCATCCAGAGGCCCGTCTCATATGTCGATGACATCTTCGGCCATTGCGCCCGGGACGCAATCAGGTCAATGCGTATCGGTGATCTCCTCATGCTCGAGAACGTCCGCTTCTCTGCCGAGGAGAACCTGAAGGTAAAGCCCGACGAAGCGGCAAAGACGCACCTTGTCAGGAATCTTGCAGAGATGGGCGATCTCTTCGTCAATGACGCCTTCGGGACCGCCCACCGCTCCCAGCCGACGATGGTCGGGCTTCCGCTCGCCATGCGATCGGTTGCAGGGGTGCTCATGGAGAAGGAGGTGGCCACCCTGTCACGGGTCTTTGATGATGCACCCCGGCCTGTTTTCATGGTTCTCGGCGGCACAAAAGTGGATGATTCGGTGGATGTCGCAGAGTATATGCTCTCCCGGAAGATCGCAGACCGGGTGCTCGTCACCGGGGTCGTGGCAAACGTCTTTTTGATGGCGGTGGGAAACGATATCGGGAATCCTTCCTCGCAGCTTGTGAATCAGCTGGGCTATGACCATGAGATCGAACATGCAAAGGCCCTTCTTGCGAAATACCCCGAGAGGATCATGGTCCCTGAATGGGTTGCGGTCAAGGAGGACAGGAAACGTGCGGAATACGCGGTTGACTCGATCCCCGGCGATTGCCCGGTGCTCGACCTCGGCATGGATTCGATTGTATCATTCTCAAAGGAGATCACGAATGCCGGTACGGTCGTATTTAATGGTCCAGCCGGGCTCTTCGAGGAGAAAGACTTTGCGACGGGCACCTACGAGCTCCTGCGGGCCTCATCCACTGTGGAGTTCTCTGTTATCGGCGGGGGGCATACCGCGGCCGTTGCAGAAAAGATAGGTCTTGAGAAGAACTTCACCCACATCTCGACTGGTGGGGGCGCCTGTATCGAGTTTCTCACCGGGAAGAAACTCCCCGCAGTCGATGCACTGGAACGTTCAAAAGAGATATTCGGTTGAAAAAATATTCCGGGATTGTTGCCGGCTAACACGCCATAGGATTCTTTCCGATATTCACTTTTTCTTAGTTTTTGTCGTCGCCTGCTGAAGCAGTTTTTTTGGTATGGCGGGTACCAGAAAACGATTTTCTGCCCATATCCGGAACGAATGCCACAGGATTCAGTGCTGGTTTCATCATCGTGGAGAGAAGCGGCGATCGGCCTCCGTCACTCTTCGCCCTGCTCCGCATGAGGTTGAAGGTCGCAACCGAGAAGACCAGCGCAGTCCCGAGAAACAGGACGAGCCCCGCTATTGTGGCTATCCCCATGACAAGCATGACCCGTGTACCAAGCGAGATCATGACTGCCGCCAGAACGAAGAAGATCCAGAAGAGAACCACAAAGATCCTGGTAAATTCAACAGGGCTCCACATACTCCGGTCCCTCTCCGGTTCTTCGTCAATGGAGAATGCATCGATCACTTTTCCCATCTTCAACAGGGCCAGGCTTGACATCACAGAGAGAATTCCCGCAAACACAAGCCCGACTGCAAATATCTCATCCATTGTGTATCAGTCCTTCATACCATACTGGAACGCTCCTTTATTTAAAGTATTTCTTATGTAATACCTATGTAATGTCTTGTTATTTGGTGTTCTTTAAGTATTACAATCAATTTTGAGAGTTTTTAAATAATTTTACTGTTCACTATTAAGAGAATGGGCGAGAGGAACTCGAACCAGGGTGGGGAGCGGGTGGCCATTTCCTACAAAATGCCCCCAAATATCTACGAAAAAGTGAATAAACTGGTCTATGAAGAGAAAAAATTTTCAACCATATCTGACTGTATAACCCAAGCATTAATATACTTCATAGACAATCACAACGATGTGGGACAATTCAAAGAACTCTTCCAGGAGTACCTTGCGTCAGAGGAAGGGCAGGATATGATGAAGAAAGTCATGAAAGACCTGTTTGTAGACGTCCTGACATCACAACAGTCACTGGCAAAGGAAGAGTCAAGGTAATACATAAGTATTCTATTTTTATAATAATCAATTGTTTTTGTTCATCTGCCCTTCATAGGTAGGACAAGTCTGCAGGGTGCCGCACCGCCGATCGTGCAATAACTGAAGATTGAATGGCGGATTCAACTCCCGTCCGTTTTTTCCGTTATTCCTTCCGGTGCATGCTCCATGAGAGAGTCAACAGTCATATCTTCTTGAAGAACAGATACCTCCACGAAAGAACAGCGGTAGGGGGCCAGTTCCCATCTGCCTGCCCACAGGTGTCGCGCAATGAAAAATAACACAAAATATGTGCAGGTGAAGGCATCAAGGGGTGAGATTCCTTCTGATGTGGTGTATGAGAATGCCGAGATCTTCAACCCGTTCACCTGTGAATGGTCAATCTCGAGCTTTGCGGTCAAATCAGGCTTCGTAGTTGGAACAGGGAATTACAGGGCCCACAAGTCCGTCGATCTCAGGGGCAGGAGGGTTGTTCCCGGCCTGATCGATGCACATGTCCATATAGAATCCTCGCTCCTTGTCCCGTCAGAGTATGCACGACTCGTCTCGGCCCATGGGACCACCACCGTGGTAGCCGATCCCCACGAGATCGCCAACGTGTGCGGTGTGGACGGAATCTCCTTTATGCTTGCTGAAAGAGAGGGCCTGCCAATCGATATATTCTTCATGCTCCCTTCGTGTGTACCGGCTACGACGCTTGACAGGGGCGGTGCAGAGCTCACCGCCAGCGACCTTTCTCCGTTCATCGGAAAGGACGGAATACTTGGCCTCGCAGAGGTGATGAATGTCCCCGGTGTATTGAACCTCGATCCGTCTGTCTGGGAAAAACTTTCGCTCTCTCCCATCATAGACGGCCATGCACCGCTGCTGTCCGGAAAGGACCTGAATGCATACGTGGCAGCAGGGATACAGAGCGACCATGAATGTGTGTCGGCAGACGAAGCTGCCGAGAAACTCGATCTTGGGATGTATATCTTTGCACGGGAAGGATCCACCGAGAAGAACCTGTCTGAAATTATACGGATTGTCACGCCCTGCACCTGTTCACGGTTCTCCTTTGCAACCGATGACAGGCACGTCGATATGCTGGTACATGACGGGCACATTGATGACTGTATCAGGAAATCTGTCGAATTCGGGCTTGAACCCGAACTGGCAATCAGGATGGCGACACTCTCTCCGTGCGAGAGGTTCCTCCTCAATGACAGGGGGGCGCTTGTTCCAGGGAGACGTGCCGATTTCTGCGTCCTGAAGACGGGAGCCCGGTTCGAGATAGAGAAGGTGTTTAAGAACGGCAGAATCACACAGAACCCAAAACCGCGATCCGCATCATGTATCCGTCACACGATGAAATGCACCCGCCTGCCCCCAGATGCACTCGATATCCGTGGTTCCGGCACGGCCCGGGTCATCGGAATCGTCCCCAACCAGATACTGACAGAGAGCCTGGAATTCGAGATCGACGGCAGGGATCTTCCCGATCCTGGCAGGGATATCATAAAGGCGGTCGTATGCAGCCGTTACAGGGACGGATCATCCGGAAACGGGCTCGTCCATGGTTTCGGCCTTCGGAAGGGCGCAATCGCCAGCAGCGTGTCACATGATTCGCACAATATCGTCGCCGTCGGTGTGGATGACCCGGATATTAGAAGAGCGGTCGATGCGATCATACAGAATGAGGGCGGAATGGTCGCCGTGCATGGCGATGAGATGGTCTTGCTCCCCCTCGCATGTGCAGGACTCATGTCGGACCTTCCATACGAAGAGGTGTGTGAGAAGATCTCCGCATTAAACACCTGTACACGAAAATGGGGATCTATTCCGGAGCCCTTCATGTACCTCTCTTTTCTTGCACTCACGGTTATCCCGCACCTGCGGATAACCGATCGGGGGCTCTTTGACGTCGGCTCCTTCGGTGACGTGCCCCTGTTCATACCATGACCTGTCAAAGAGACGTGGGATAGAAAAGGCGGAAAAATGAAAATTTTTCAGGGGTGTACCGAGAAACATCCCGTCAAACGCGATCCTGTTCTTCCTTCATGATGCCACCTTGATACGTCTTTTGGAAGTTAACAGGCATAGGTCGCCCCCGGGAACCGGTGCACCATTATTTTTGTTCGATTTACTAATATATAAAATATTTGGGTCTTTTTTGGTAATTCATCGCTGATACATATCTTGATCGTGAAAATATGTGATTAAATGCTTGATAGAATTAAATCTATATAAAGCGTTGTTTTTCGTTTTAATCAGATATATGTGCATACTTTGGGTATCAGGACAGGGATACGCCTCATCGGAAAAAGAATGCGGGTTCATGGGCATATCTCATAAACTGATGGCGGGGTGTCCAGAGATCGCCGTAAATAAAGCATGAAGCAGGTCTTATCCAATAAATTATAAGTATTATCAATAAAAAAGGAATCAATAGCCAATTATCCAAAAATCAGGACACCCCCATGATCTCCATTTTATTCGTCGACGACGAACCCGCCCTCCTGGAAATCACCCGTTTGTTTCTCGAACGCTCCGGGGAGATGAAGGTCGATACGTGCAGGTCCGCGCTGGAGGCGATGGAGAGACTGAAATCAAATTCATATGACGTGATCGTCTCTGACTACGAGATGCCGATGATGGACGGAATCGTCTTTCTAAAGATTCTCCGCGCGGAAGGAGACAATACGCCCTTCATCATCTTCACCGGAAAGGGAAGGGAACATGTCGCAAAGGAGGCACTGAACAACCGTGCCGACTTTTACCTCCAGAAAGGTTCCGATCCAAAATCACAGTTTGCAGAACTCGACGGGATGATACGCCAGGGGCTGCAGAGAAAGATTGCAGAAGAATCGTTGCATTCGGCCGACCGGCGGATGGTGGATATCATCAACCACCTGCCCGATGCCACGTTCGCCATAGACAGCGATGGGATTGTCGTATCCTGGAACAGGGCGATGGAAGAGTTCACAGGAATACGGGCCGGTCAGATGATTGGAAAGGGGGATTATGAATATGCAATACCTTTTTACGGAAAGCGACGTCCGGTCCTTGTAGATCTTCTCAACTATTCAGCCGAAGAGATCGAGAGATGTGCATATGCAAACGTGAAAAAAGAGGAACCTTCAGTTGTTGCCGAGACACGGAACGCGATTAGGAAAGGCGAACCGGCAACGATGTGGGTCCATGCTACCCGGATTTGCGATGAAAAAGGCCGGGTCATCGGTGCAATCGAATCGGTACGGGACATCACCGACATCAGGAAAATTGAGGACGATAGAAAGAAGAAAGAAGAGAAAGACCGTGAAATTGGTCTTTTCGACCGGATGTTTGGAAAATCTGCCGATGCATGGTACAAGAAAGGGGTCGACCTGTATTACAAGCAGGGGAAATTTTCAGATGCGATCGTCTGCTTCGACCGCGTGATCGAGATGGACCCCCGGCACATGAAGGCATGGAAGGAGAGAGGCATCTGCCTGAAGGAGCTTGGACGGTACGAGGAGGCCATACAATGCTTTGACCGGTCAATCGCTCTCGCCCCGAAAGAACGTCTCACCCATTACTTCAGGGGTGAAGCGCTCGAAAAACTCGGGAAAAGCAGTGGTGACTCTGCCCTCCTGGAAGAGGCAATTCGGTGCTTTGACATAGTCCTCCAGGATGACCCTGAAAATGTCAATGCCTGGAATTACAGGGGGGTATGCTTGAAGGAACTACATCGCCACGAGGAAGCAAGGAAGTCCTTTGACCAGGCGCAGATGCTCCTTCGCATCGGAAAAAGCAGGAGATAGTACGAAAGAGGCACACATGTGCCGGGAAAAACCCTCAAAAATTCCTATCAATGTCTTTATTGTGAATCATTCACAAACCTCTATGAGAAACGAGGGGTACCTATCTCATGAACAGGACAGATCCTTCTGGAACCGGTGCAACGAACCTGCATCTTGCAATCCTGATCGTTATCACGGCAATCGCTTTCATCGCAAACATCGCAGGTATCTATTTCGGCGTATCCCTGCTCACACCCCTCTTCTTTTACATCCCGATTGTTCTCGCAGCCTACTGGTTTCCGCGAAGAGGGGTCATATTTGCAGTCGTCGTGGGCTTCATCCAGGTCCTGTTGATCTACAGCGCGAGCTATCCGGACCTTCCCCAGCTCACCTATGCCGTCTCAACGGCCAGCTTTTACATTCTTGTCGCCATTGCCGTAGTCATCTCTTCACTTTCCGGGGATCTGAAGGAGAAGGAGGCCCGGTACCGGGAGATATTCGATCGCTCCGAGACCGGGATATTCCTTGCACAGAACGAGGCAGACGGGCTGGTGATAGAAGAGGCCAACCCGAGGGGATCCAGGACCCTCGGGAACCTCCCCGAAGACCTGGTGGGAAGGCCAATCACAGAGTTCTGGAAGGATGATTCCGGGCGGGTCTCTTTTTTCCAGGCGCTCACGAAGAGCGGATTTGTCCCGCCTTTCGAATCCTCGATAGTCTCGAGCGCGGGAAACCGCATCCCGGTTCTCATCTCCGCATCAAGGCTCCCGGCCAATAAGCTGGTCATCACTCTGACTGATATATCAGAGCGAAAGCGTGCAGAGGAGGAGATACAAAAGATCAACCTGCACCTCTCGACCATCAACCATATCATCAGCCAGGGAAGTGACTCGTCCTCTGTGCAGGAACTGGTCGAGAAATGCCTGGAATATACACGAAATTTCCTGAAAGCCGAATACGGGGGAGCAAAGATCCCTATGTCGAATCCTTCCGCACCCCCACGGTTCTTCCATAGCGGCGATATGGATATTCTGAGGGAGATCGAAGAATCCGGTTCGGAGGAGAGCAGCAGTTGGAGAAGGGCCATCGACGAAGGAGAATCTTTCATCCTCTCTCCCGCTGCTATCGGGGAGAGCGCCCACTCAGGTATCGTCATCCCGGTTCCGCGGAGTGACGGGCGGACAGGCGTGATCTTTTTTGCAGGCAGGAGTCCACGCACGTATTCCACCGAAGAGAAGAAGATTCTCGAGTCCATCGCAAAAGAGACCGGGACCGCAGTGACCAAACTCCAGCTCTCGGAGGATCTTGTCGATGCGAACCGGAAGGCAAACCTCTACCTCGATATCATGATGCATGACATCAACAACGCGAACCTGGCATCGTTATGGTACGGGGATCTCCTCATAGAGATGGTAGAAGGTGAATCAAAGGATCTGGCCTCACGGGTGATTGACGGGATACATAAAAGCAGCGAGGTGATTCGATCGCTCGAGACGATACGAAGAATCGAGGAGAAAGATGAAGAATTGGTCGAGATCGACCTCGACAGGGTGATCAGACAGGAGATCGCGCATTTTCCTGATACAGATATCAGATTCACGGAAAGCGGGGCGCAGGTCTGCGCCGACGATCTCCTGGGAGTAGTCTTCTCAAACCTCATCGGCAACAGTGTCAGGTTCGGGGGCAGGGGGGTATCGATCAATATCACTGTCGAGAGAGGTGGAGATGACGAGGTGACGGTCTCGGTTGAAGATACCGGCCCTGGAATCCCGGATTCCGTAAAAGAAGTGATATTCACCAGGTTCAGGCAGAACGGCACCAGTGGGGGTGGGAAGGGCCTCGGGTTGTATATCGTAAAGACCCTCATCGATCGGTACGGCGGGAGGATCATCGTGGAAGACCGGAACACAGGCAGACCCCATGAAGGGGTAGCCTTCAGATTTTCACTGCGTACCTATTGCTGATAACGCTGTGCCGCGCCAGGCGGAGGGTTCGTGCAGGCTCATGCAGGCATCAGTGGATACAGCGCAAGGAGGATAACCGGCTGGTGAAGAAGATATATGAGGAGTGAATGCCTCCCGAGATATTCCATCAGTGGACGGGCAGAAAAGTTCGCATCAACCATCCCGAATCTCCTCAATCCTCCCGGGTAGAGGACTTTTCCCATAAAAATACCGAGAAGCACTACACCCAGCCAGGGAACAAGCGGTGTATAATCGAGGCTCGTAAAACCCGGGGGGTGCACACCGAGCCAGAGAAGCCAATACGGGCCTTCCCGGAATAGCCCGCTCAAGCCGGCGGTGATGAGCACGACGCCTGCCAGGAGATTTCCCCAGAAGAGACGCAGGAAGATGGGTGCGAGCAACACAGAGAGACCGATGAGATGAAGAATTCCAAAGATGATGGTTGCCTCCGGCACGGCAAGCCACGTAATTATGGTGATTACAGCACCAAGCCCCATAATAAACAGACCTCTGCGGATATATTTGAGGATATATTCCCTTCGCGTGAGTATGACCGCGGCACGGGCACCGCTGATGGTAAGAGACATTCCGACGAGGAAGAGGAAGAGGGATGCCGTCAAACCGGCAAAAAGCCTCCAGAATCCGGAACTGACATTGATTGCAGCTATGTCGAAATAGGTGAGATCGAATACGATATGGAATATGATCATCATGACAACTGCAATACCCCGGGAGATATCGATCTCCCAGTATCTTTCGGCTACATGGCTCTTCATCGGCACAACCGTATCAAATAAAGGAAATTTTCCCGCGTAACGGCAATCAGCGGTTTTTCGACCGATCGAATTGGATTATCTGGAACGCGTGATCTTTTCGCTGTACCAGGAAACGTAAAAGATCAATCTTTATTAAACCTCCTCTCCATCTATCTTTTGAGCATCTCACAGGAAACACGGAATGTCCTGATGCTGTAAAAGGAGTGATTAAAATGATCGACAACCTGCTTCTTGGAAACATGAAATTCCGGGAATCCGAATTCAATGAAAATATCGAACTCTACAAGCGGCTCACAGTCGGGCAGAGCCCGAAGGTTCTCTGGATCGGCTGCTCCGATTCGAGAGTCAACCCTGAACTGATTACAGAATCAAAACCTGGAGAGATCTTTATCCAGCGAAACATCGGAAATGTCGTTCCCATCCATGACTGGAACTTTGCGACCGTCCTCGAATATGCCGTGGCACATCTCAAGGTCACAGACATCGTGATCTGCGGACACTCGGACTGTGGGGCGATCAAGGCCCTGGACAAGGAGAGCTCGGATTCGTACATACCGCTCTGGCTCAACAACGCCAGGGAGGCACAGGAGAGGGTTGATGCCCGTATGCCGAACCCTGAATCCCCCCAGGTCCGTTCTAGGGAGATAGAGCTTGAAAATATCCGCCTCCAGATCGAACATCTCAATTCTTACCCTCTCATAAAAAATGCTCTCAAGGAGAATCGGGTCACGATCCATGGCCTGTATTATGATCTTGCCACAGGGGTTCTCTCGAAGGTCGCCTGATTCAGAGCCTTTTTTCAATCTCTTTTTGAAGTTGGAGTAATGATATTCTTCCCATCGGGACCAGCTCCCGGTTCACCAGGATGATTGGAATCGGGGGATAATGTTTCTCGATGATCTCCATGATATGCGCCGGGACTTCTTCATCGATAAGGGTCAGCTTCATCCGGACTCTCTCTCCATATTGTTGCCGTATCTCATCGGATAGCGCTTCAAACGCGGGCACCAGCCTGCCTGTCGGGTGGCAGTCGTACAGCCCGCAACTGCGCGTCATGTCACAGGGAAACGGAGAACAGGACGAGTCCTTCATCCCGACGACCTCGACTTCTATCGTATCTTCCATAATAGAATATGCCCCCGATTGTTATTTGAAAACTCAGATCGGGACTCCGTTCACCTTTTCGAAAAACGGGCTGTAATATGTCATGTGAAAACCCGAAAAAATCAGAGGAACCGTTCAAAACGGTCCTGTGCAACCTTGCATATCGGGCATACCAGAGGTGGAGATTCGCGTGCACACAGATAACCGCAGACCCTGCATCGCCAGACAGGCAAAGGAACGGTGAGGGGGCCCTTCGCGGAAGATTCCTTTGAGACGCTCTTCCGCATACTTCGTGGAGGACGACGTTCAGGGATTGGGCCCACGGTCTTTTCACCCTTCGTGATCTCCCCCGATACGTACAGGGCACAGTAACATGCACCGAATTCCTCCAGGTCAGGGTCACGGTAATCACATGGGCAGATGATATCGAGGTCCTGCTCCCGCTTTCCCGATGCGATCCGGCAGGGACATGCAGGGTACCCGTACCGTTGCTCGTTGACCATCAGCCCCCTGACCAGGTTTTTTGTAAAGTCCGTGTCAGGGTTCAGGAAGTAGCCTCCCTGCACGGCATCCCGGGCCACCTCTTCGTATCTCTTCAAAAGCTCTTCTTTTCCAATAACAGAATCATTCATGTGAGGGCCTCCCGAATCTCCTGTTCGCGGAACCCGATGATCACCCGGGAATCGTTGATGACAAGTGTGGGGAACGATCCACTCGGGTTATAGCGTTCCACTTCGGTTAATGCTTCTTCAATCTCATCAGGCTCCAGGAGATCGACATAGACATAGCTGTGCTCGACTCCCAGGTCCGCCAGCAACTCTTTGGTCTTCGCACACCAGCCGCATGTGCTCAATGCAAACAGCACAACCTTCCCTTTATCCTCTCCATCAATATGCGTCATCTCGATCATACAAGCACCGGAATTTTTTTGTGATACTGTTTATCTCCATTCAATAAATATCCGGGTATCCTATTTAATCCTCGCATGGCGCAACAAAAATTCCCCGGAACCACCCCCACGAAAGAGAACTCATGCTCAATTGCCTGGTAGATGAAATCCTTTATCGCTCCGGGAGATAATAGAGACTAAAAAACCGGTGTTCAGAGATGCAGGATGTTGAAAAGAGCAGCTTTTCGGGAAAAGCTGAATTATTGAAGATGCTGGATGGGATAGAGGGAGAATTTTCCTATGAAGGTACGGCATACCATCTCCCTGTCACCTATGCCATCACCGGCCGTGCTATACATACCGGTGACGAAGCCCGGAGCGCATATGAAGATACGGGCGGCAATCCACTCGTTGCCGCAGAATGCATCACCTCGTTTGAACAGGCGAAGCATGGGAAGGAAGAAGATCCCTATACGGGATTTATTGTCGATTCGGTTTTGAGAAAACTCGGTTATTCGCTTGTTGACGGAAGTATCCTGGGTCTGGCACTCCTTGCCGGGACACCACCACGCCCTGATACCGCCGCTGCGATCTGCCGTGAGCTCCAGGAGAAATATATCCTGACCTTCCTTGCAGGTGACGTGATCTCTTCTCTCATGGAATCGGGTGTAAAAGTCGGAGCTGAATACCGTCTCGTTCCGCTGGGCAAAAAACCGCTCAGGGGCATTCACTTCATTGACATCATAGCCCGCGTTGCCATGATGTTTGGGGGCGTCGCACCCGGAGACACCGACCGCCTCCTGCGGTATGCACAGGAACGGGCCAGGGCATTCGTCATTGTCTTTTCTGGGCTGGATGAACCCGAGATCGAAGTATATGACACATTCAGCCTTCTCGGCATACCAATCCTCTCGGTTGACGGATACGATGGCAGAGAATGGGTGCAGGTGGAGGCAGGTGATGCCGTCGGGAAAGGCCTGGATCTGAAGGGTATCAAGGTGACCGTGACGGCGATCCCGATTCCCATGGCCTGCTCACCGGCCTTTGAAGGAAAGAGCATACGAAAGGAGGAGATGTTCGTCGAGTTCGGCGGGGGCCGCAGCCCGGCCTTCGAGCTGCTCAGGTCCCGGCCGGCAGAAGAGGTCACAGACGGGAAGGTGACGGTCATCGGACCCGAGATCGAAGATATCCGGGAGGGTTCCGCCGTCCCGCTCGCAATAATCGTGGACGTGTACGGGAAAACGATGAAGAAGGATTATGAACCGGTTCTCGAGCGGCGCATACATAACTTCGTCAACTATGGCGAGGGTACGTGGCACGTGGCCCAACGCGACCTGGTCTGGGTAAGGATCTCGAAGGAGGCGGTTGCTCATGGCGTCAGGATCGAGCATCTCGGAGAACTCATCGCTGCAAAGTTCCGTATAGACTTTCCCGATCTCCTGGACGCAATCCAGGTAACCCTGATCACCGATGAGAAGAAGGTACTGGAGGCAAAAGGAGAGGCCGGGTTGATTTACGAGGAGCGGGACGAGAGGATCAGGGGGATGAAGGATACCGATGTGGATACCTTTTATTCCTGCACACTCTGCCAGACTTTTGCTCCAAACCATGTCTGCATCATTACACCGGAGAGACCCGCTCTCTGCGGGGCCATAACCTGGCTTGACGGAAAGATTGCATACGAGATATCGCCATCGGGAGCAAACCAGCCCGTCCTGAAAGGGGATATGATCGATGAGGTTCGCGGCGAGTTTGAAGGGGTGAACCGGTTCGTGAAGAAGGCCTCCCACGGCGAGGTTGACCGGTGTTCGCTCTACAGCATCCTCGAGTATCCCATGACCTGTTGCGGCTGTTTTGAATGTATTGCCGTCATGGTCCCTGAAGTGAACGGGTTTTTGATTGTTAACAGGGAGTTCACCGGCGAGACTCCGTCGGGAATGACGTTCTCCACGCTGGCAGGGACCATCGGGGGAGGCGCACAGACGCCGGGGTTTGCCGGCATCTCAAAGGGATACATATTAAGTGACCGGTTCCTCCAGGCCGAAGGTGGGATCGAGCGGCTGGTATGGATGCCGTCTCTCCTCAAGGAGGAACTGCACGACAGGCTGGTACAGAAGCTGAAAGAGGGAGGGATCGAGTCGCTCTTCGATAAAATCGCCGATGAAGAGAAGGCCGTGGCACTCGAGGACCTGATCGAATACCTGGCACGTGTGGACCATCCCGCACTCGGGATGCCCCCCCTGATCTGAAGGTCGTGATGCCCATGAAGGTAGATATCATTTCCGAGTGGACTGGAGAGATCGGTGAAGTCACCATTGGTGCCACAAAGAAGGAAGGGGGCTCCCGCTGCGCAGCCATCGTGATAGGCGGCGGATCCGGATTTCCCTTTCTTGGCGGTTCAGCGCCGGGGAGAAAGCCCCTGATTGCATTCGAGTTCTGTGACGATCCGAAACTGTGGTCCCCGATTGTCACCGAACTCGAAGGGGACGTGGTGAATGATGCGGGAGACTGGGCTGCCCGGGTAGAGGAACTGCATCGCCCCGATCTTCTCCGGTTCTACCTGACAAGTACGCGGCGCCGGGGTTTTCAGGATTTTTCACAGCTGCGACGCACCGTCGAAGAGGTTCTGGAGAGATCCACGCTCCCGCTCATAGTCGAGGGAAGCATCGATCCTGCAATCGACAGCGAGACCTTTCTCTGCTGTGGCGAAGCAGGTGAAGGTGAGAGGCTGCTTTTGGGAACTGCCGAGGAGGGCAGGTACCGGAGTGTCGCCGCCGCCGCCATGGCATACGGGCACTCGGTTATCGCCCAGTCACCGATAGATGTGAACCTTGCCAAGCAGTTGAACATCCTCCTTCGGGAAACAGGTGTTCCCCATGACAGGATAGTGATAGATCCCTACACGGGAGCACTGGGGTACGGATTCGAGTACTCATACTCGGCGATGGAGAGAATCAGGTTTGCGGCACTAAAAGGCGACGAAGACCTTGCGATGCCGATGATCAGCTCGGCTATCGATTCCCTCAACATCAAGGAGGTGAGGGAGGCCGATCCCGGGCAGAGAGGTGAAATGGCGGTGAAATGGGAGTTATACACCGCTGTCTCTTCAGTAATCGCAGGTGCGTCAGTGGTCTGTGTACGACATCCGGAAACCATCGTCCCTCTCAGATCCGCAATCGATTCATTATGGGGAAAGACCGGGGGAGGAGATTGAGATGGCGTTAAAGGCACTCGATATATACAAACTGCTCCCAAAGAAGAACTGCAAGGAGTGCGGAGAGCCGACCTGCCTCACATTCGCGATGAAACTGGCGGCTGGCAAGGCCGATATCGAAAAATGTCCCTACCTGGACGAAGAAGCGAGAAGGATCCTCGGTGCTTCCACCAAACCTCCGATCCAGCTGGTAAAGATCGGTGTCGGTGAGCGTTCGTTCGCGGTTGGCGACGAGTTCGTCCAGTTCCGGCATGAAAAGACATTCAATCACCAGCCAGGAATACTGGTGGCTGTCTCCGATCTCTGGCCCGATGACCGGATCCAGGATGTTGTCAGGGAGGTTCGTGACGGTGTGCTTGTCAGGATTGGAACAGATCTCAGGCTCGACGGCATAGCCATCAGGTGCGAGAGCGGATCCGCTGAAGAATTTTCGCGTGCTGTTGCGGCCGTCGAGGCGAAAGCCGACCTTCCCGAGGTTCTCATGGCCGCGGATCCCGTGGTCATGGAGGCGGGACTCTCTGTCTGCGGCGCGTTCCGGCCACTGATATATGCAGCAACGCATGAGAACTATCAGGGCATGTGCGCACTTGCAAGGAAATTCGGGTGTCCGCTCACGATCAGGGCCGAATCGCTTGAGAGTATGGCCGAGCTCTCGGCGCTTGCAGCGAAGGAGGGCGCCCCTGCTCTTCTTATCGATCCATCGGCGGCCACGCTCTCGGATTATGTTAAAAAGGCCACCGCTATCCGGCAAAATGCCGTCTCGAAGACCGTTCCCGATCTCGGATACCCGATATTCTTCGATACGACCGTAACCGGAATGCAGGACGCCGCCCTCGCTCTCGGAGTGGACAAGTATGCCTCGGTACTGGTCTGCGATCGTCTCTCCATCCCTTCGAGGAATGCTCTCCTCACCCTGCGCCAGAACATCTACACCGATCCCCAGAAACCGATCCAGATGAATCCGGGAATCTACAGGGTTGGCGAACCTGTGCGGGATTCGCCGGTATTTTTGAGCGTGAATTTCTCTCTCACCTACTTTACCCTCCAGGGGTACCTGGAGGCATCCGGGGTCCCCTGCTACATGCTGGTGGTCGATACGGAAGGGTACTCGGTATTGACGGCGGTTGCGGGAGGAAAGCTGAATGAGACCCTTGTTGCCGAATCGATAAAGAAGACCGGTCTCGAATCGGAGGTGGATCACCGGACCCTGATCATCCCCGGGTACGCAGCGCCGCTATCGGGAAAGATCGAGGATGAGTCCGGCTGGAAGGTCCTTGTCGGGCCCAGGGATGCGGCAGGAGTCGCTGAATTCCTGGAGAAAGAGTGGAAGAAGTAAGATGCCGGCCGTAACATTTCTGCCGGGTTTCCGGAAGATCAGCGTCGAGCCGGGATCCACGATACTGGATGCGGCCCAGAAGGCCCAGATACACATGAACGTGGTCTGTGGCGGGGAGGGAAAATGCGGAAAGTGCATTGTATTCCTAAAAAGCGGCCGTGTCGATTTCGACCGGAAAAAATTCGGGAGGTTCTTCTCACCAGGTGAGATCGATGAAGGTGCGTGCCTTGCCTGCCAGACGGTTCCGCTCGATGACGTGCAGGTATTTGTTCCTGAAAACTCCCTGATCCAGGAACAGAAGATATTGATCGATGCACGGGGTATCGAGACAGAATTCAACCCGGCAGTCTGGAAATATGCGCTCGAACTGGCCCCGCCATCGCTCGAGGACCCCTCACCCGACCTGACAAGGCTGCTCTGGGGGATCGAGAAGAGCGGTGGGCCCCGGGAGAACAAGATCTATGTCCCGCTCGAGGTGATCCGCCGGATTCCGGCGGTTCTCAGGGAGAGCGGCTGGAAGATCACCGGGACGGTCACCCTTGTCCCGGGGGGGTACCGGCTCATCGATGTCGAGAAAGGCGACACATCCGGAAACCTGTACGGGGCTGCAGTCGACCTTGGGACAACGACCATCGTGGTCTATATACGGAGCCTGATTGACGGGGAGGTGGTCGGGGTTGCCTCGAACTACAACAAGCAGATCAGTTGCGGGGAGGATATCCTCTCACGGGTCAACTACGCCCGGAAAGGCGGACTCTCGCACCTCCAGTCCCTCGCAGCCGAGAGCATCAATGATGCACTCACATCTGCCGCAAACAATGCGGGAATAGATCTCGATGACATCTACGAGGTCGTCGTCGCCGGAAACACCATCATGACCCATATCCTGATGGGGATCAATCCTGCCTACATGATCGAGGAGCCGTACGTCCCTGTCGTGAAGAGATACCTGACCTCTTCCGCATCCAGGGCCGGTATCGCGGTCAAGGAGGATGCCGGGCTCTTCATCTTCCCGGCCGTCAGCGACTATATCGGCGGAGACATCATCGCAGATGTCCTGGCCTCCGGGATGACAGAGAGCGAGGAGGTATCACTCCTTATCGATATCGGAACGAATTTCGAGGTGGTCCTTGGCAATTCGGACTGGATGTTCTCATGTTCGGGGGCAGCAGGGCCGGCACTGGAGGGCGGCGAGGTCCTCTTCGGCATGCGGGCCAATCCAGGGGCGATCGAAGAAGTCTCCCTCGACATGGAGACACTGGTACCGGAATACCGCACCATCAACCAGATCAAGCCGAAAGGCATCTGCGGATCCGGCCTCATAGACCTGCTGGCCGAGCTTCTCAGGGCCTGCATCATCGACCGGACCGGGAGGATCAACACCTCGATCTCTCATGAGCGGGTGCGAACGGGGAGGTATTATCCCGAATTTGTCGTTGCCTGGAAACACGATACTGGTATTGAGAAGGATATCGTTGTCACCGAGAACGATATCAAAAATCTCATCATGAGCAAGGCATCGATCCTTGCGGCCTGTATCACACTGATGAACCAGGCAGGCATCAGGAGGGAAGATATCTCGAACATCTACTTTTCCGGCGCATTTGGCAACTACATCAACAAGGAGAATGCCATCATCATCGGGCTTATCCCTGAAGTGCCGCCAGAGAAGATCAAGAACATCGGCAATGGTGCAATCGAGGGGGCGAATATCGCTCTTTTGAACAGGAAGAAGAGAAAGGTGCTCGACGAGATAGCCCGGACAATGGCATATATCGAGCTGAACGCCGAACCGTCGTTCATGGATGAATACACGAGGAGCACGTTCCTTCCCCATACGGATCTTGCACAATTCCCGATGGTCGAAGAACTGCTCGAGTCCTGCCGCATCAGGAGGGACTGACCAGTGGCAACCAACCTGCAACCCCCCGAAAGCCTCGCAACAGGCGTCGGCGCTCTCCCCCACACGGACCCGGTCCGGGCCTGCGATGACGTGATCGGGATATTCGCCAGGTTCCCATATGTTCCAACCCTTCCCAACCGGTCATTGAAAGAGAGCATCGTCTTCTGCGACTCTCCCCGTGTTCCGGGAGCAGAGATACGGGACAACAAACTGCTTGTGGGAAAGGAGAGGGATCTCATGCCCGAGATGGAGCAGGTTTATCTCGACTACCTCGAGTTGAATTACCGGGAATATGGAATAGATTCGGAGTATGGTTCAGGATTTGCCGAGATGCAGAGACGGGATCTCTCGGGCGCACGTACCCTCAAGTGCCAGATTACCGGGCCGGTCACATTCGGGATGCAGGTGACAGATACCAACCGGCGCCCAATATACTATGACGAGCAGTTTGCCGACCTTCTGCCAAAGATCAGTGCGTTGCGGGCACTCTGGTGCGAGAAGGAGATGTTGAAGATCCCCGGAATATCCGAGACGCTGGTCGTGTTAAACGAGCCCTATCTCGCAGCGCTGGGCTCGTCTGTCATCCCCATCCAGATCGAGTCGGTCAGGGCCGGATGGGAAGACATCTCTTCGGTCCTCGACGGGGGCCTTGGGATTCACTGCTGCTCGAATACCGACTGGAAATTCATTTTTTCGCTGAAACCTGCGTTCCTCTCGTTCGATGCCTTCTCCTGCGCAAAGGAGTTTCTCCTGTACATGGATTCCCTTTCAGATTTCATGGAGAGCGGTGGCGTTGTCGCATGGGGGATCGTTCCTGCCGACTACACGGTATTTTCCGTGCAGTCAGAGGATGGCCTCTTCGAACAGTACCAGGAGATCAGGAGAAGAGTCACAGAACATGTCGATCCGGTTATTTTCGATGCCCAGTCGATGATCACGCCCACGTGCGGAATACGGTTTTCAGACGAACAGGGATCCCGGGAGATCATGCGATGCGCGTGCCGGATCTCCGGGAGGATCAGGGGGGAATGATCTGATATATGAACCCGTTTTCCGTGGCTGTTACCGGGAAAGGAGGGACCGGGAAGACAACCGTCTCTTCTCTTCTCGTCAGGTCTCTCGTCGAATGCGGCCGGACACCTGTGCTGGCAGTCGATGCAGACCCGAACGCCAACCTCCATGAAGCACTGGGAGTGCAGCCGGGCGAGACCCTCGGGAGCATGAGGGAGGAGGCCTTCACCAGGAGTATCCCTCCGGGGATGTCCAGGACCCAGTACATCAGGCTCAGGTTCAGGCAGGTCCTCAGTGAGCAGGAAGGCTACGATATCCTGACAATGGGAAGACCCGAGGGGAGCGGCTGTTACTGCTTTGCAAACGATCTCCTGCAG
>DAWO01000039.1:1559-11202 GCA_002509485.1 Methanolinea sp. UBA477 | reverse complement strand
TCGGAGATGTTGTTGTCGAGCGCCTTCTGCACCCTCGGGTCATCGATCTCCTCGAGAGCACGGATGGCCCGGAGCCTCACCCCCGAATCCTCGTCATTGAGCATCCCGATCAAAGGCTCGATCGCCCGTTCGTCGCCGCACTTCGAGAGTGCACTCACGGCCCTCATCCGGACGCTCCGGTCCGGGTCTTGCAGGGCCTTGATGAGCGGCCCGACCACCGATCGGTCGCCGATCCGCCCGAGCGACTTTGTCGCCTCCCTCCGGACGAACCGGTTCTCGTCTTCGAGTGCATTGACGAGGGGCTCTATCGCCTCCCTGTCCCCGATGATGCGGAGGGCGATCGCCGCACCCATCCGGACATGCCAGTCCGGGTCCTCCATGGCATCGATGAGCGGCGCCACCGCCTTCTCCCCCATCTCCCCGAGACCTTCAGCGGCCCCTTCACGCCCGTACCGGTCGTCGTCCTTCAACGAGTTGATGAGCGGCTCGATCGCCCGCTCGTCGCCGATCCGCCCGAGCGACTTTGCCGCCTCCCGCCGGACATACCGGTTCTCGTCTGAGAGGATCGATATCAGCGGCCCGACCGCCCGCTGGTCGTTTAATTCTCCAAGAGCCCGTGCGGCCTCTTCCCTCACCTCCTCGTCATCGCTGTGGAGGGCCTGTATCACATCCTCGAACGCTCCCTCGAACTTCACCTTCGCCTTCTCGTTGGGGCGGCGGATGCTCTCCTCGAAATCCTCCCCTAGACCGGAATGGTCGAAAAACCCTTTCAGGAACGACTCGACAAGGGTCCGGTCCTTGGCATACAGGGCAAGGACGACGAATATGGCGATGTCCATCCCGGCATACAGGAGAGAGATGAACGGGTCAAGGACCGTCCCCTGCATGTACAGGAAAACGGTGAGCACGAGGATGGCTGCTATCAGCAGGATGGTGATCTGGAGCCCCCGCTTCGGATACCACAGCGCCAGCAGTATGATAGGTATGAGATAGAGGTGGGGAATGAGCGGGTAGATCGAGAGGAAGAGCTCCCTGTCCATGAACCCTATCATGTATGTCGTGAGCACGAGGGAACAGACGGCAAAAATTCCGATAATAGCCAGTTTTACCGTGTCTTTCGAGTCAGCAAAACTCTTATTTCCCTCGTGGCTGGTGCGGATATAGGGGGCCATCGGCAACAGATAGGTATGTCCCCGGAAAGCATTTAAACGGTATGGTTGGCATCCGCCATGGTGCATTCCAACCCGGTACCGGGTCCGGAATCGGGGAGATCGGGCGGTTTGAAACAGGTGGATGACAGCGTGGATCAGATCATACATAAATGATGTGCGATGAATAGAGATCGAGGATCTATAGAATGGACATCATGAATATAAGGACGTGGATATTCTTCTATCTCATCTGCTTTGTCGCAATTCTCCTTGCCACCACATTCATCGTGCAGGACATCACCCCGCTCTTCTGGGTGAGCAGCACCCTGATACTCATCGTGGTGGGATTCAATTTCATCCTTATATTCAACGAGATACGTGAACACCGGAGGAGGCAGGAGCTCATGCAGACGTTTCTTGACGAAACGGGGGAGAAGAACAGGTAGGAGGGAGGATCCAGCATGGAAAAAGACCTGTTTTCCCCGCAGCCGGGCTACGAAGTGGAATTCTGGAAACGCTACCGTGTCATGAAGGCCATGCTCTCCCACCTCCGCCATCAGGCGCTGCTTCTTTCCGGGCTGAAGCGTGAGCAGGCGATACCGGAATCAGCGAGGGACATGGCAATACGGGCGGTTGAAGGGGAGATATCTGCTAATAGAAAAGTATTCCATGACTTTCTCGTCAACTACATAAGTTTCGGGGCACAGGGGCTGCACAGGATGGATATCGATATCGGGTTCACCCTGGTCTCCGGGGCACTGGCCGAAAACAGGCATTGTTCATTGCATATCGAAGGATCTGCACACACGCTTCCCCCGGATATCGGAACTGCCCTCATGGAGAAGCTCGTGGATATGGCAGGCGGGAATGACGGGTCCCTTCCCGACCGGATAATCGAGGTGTATAAGAAGATCGAGGGACACTATGACATCATTTCAGGAGGAGACCTTGGAAGATGCTCCCTCTCTCTCACCGAAGAACTGTTTCCCTGCAGGTGTTACCACGTCAGGATACGGTTTCCCGCACGGATACTCCTGGAAGAGGACTTTATCCGGCTGCAGGATCTTTGACAAAGATCTTCTCCCGCGGACGGTACGGCCTGAAGAGGTGGGCAATCTCCTTTCCAAGAAATTCTGACATGCCGATGATGTAGTATCCGCCCGGGGCGAGTGCCCCGTGGAACATGCGGTTGAGATCGTTCTTCTGCTCGTCCGTAAAGTAGATCGTGACATTCCGGCATGAGATGATATCAAGGCCCCTGCTGGCGGGCACCCCGCCCATGAGATCGTGGCTCTGGAAGCGTACCCGTTCCCTGACAGCGGGTTTCACCTCGAATTTTCCGTCGGGCCATTTTGTAAAATGCCTTCGTACCTGGCTTTCACTCAGGTTTTCGAGCGCGGAACGTTCATAGATCCCTTCTGCTGCTCTTTTGAGTATCTCACGGTCGATATCGGTTGCGATGACCAAAGCGTTCATATCCTTGTTGAAGAACGAGAGCTCGGAAAGAATAATGGCGTATGAGTATGGCTCCTCGCCGGACGAACAACCCGCACTCCATATCCGTATCCGGGACTTTTTCTTCAGGATAGAGGGTAAAAGATCCCGTTTCACCGCCTCAAAAACATCAGGGTCCCGGAAAAATTTTGTGACGTTGATGGTCAGCGCGTTCTTCAGCCTCTCCCGTTCATCGGGATTTGAGAGGAGATATACCTGGTAATCGGCATAATCCTTCTTATTTGTGGCATTCATCCGGGAAAAAAGGCGTCTTTTTATGTAATCTTCCTTGTACTGGCCACACCTGATACCAAGGCTCTCTTCGATAGCGGCAAGCAGCCGGCCAAAATCATCCATCAGATGCAGTCCTATTTCACGCTCATATCGACAAGGTCGTGCAGTATCTTTTCGATATCGAGCCAGAGTATCAATCCGCTTCTCTCATCGCTCTCCCGTGATTTTTTTAAGATCTCTCCCGATTCACTGCGGGTCTTTATGATGCCCTTGATGTAATGGCTTCCGCCAGTCGACATTGTGCCTTCTATCTGTTCAATGGAATCAAGCGGAACCTGGATGACACTGAGAACATCGTCGACGATGATACCGACATTCGATCCCCCTGACGCTTCGGGCACGAGGATGATGATCTTCTGGGTATTGTCGTCTTTCTTCTTCCTGATCCCAATCAGTTCACTGATTGTAAGAACAGTGGTGATCTCTCCCCTGAGGTTGATGATGCCAGTGATATATTCAGGCGCCCTGGGAAGTGGAGTGATCGGTATCATCTCCACTATCTCACGGGCAAGCTGGATGTCCATGGCATAGAGTTCTCCACCGATCTCGAATTCAACCACATCTACTATATCGGTCATAAGCACCCTACTTGACCGTGAATTTGGCTACCATCTCCCGGAGGTGGACAGCCATGCTCCGGATCTCGTTGGAAGCACTGGCAACCTCTTCTGTGGAAGCGCTGGACTCTTCGGCGAGGGCTGCGAGATCCTCCATGCTCTTCTCGGCGCCCAGTATGAGGCTGTTTATGAAGTCGACGTTCTTGGTGACATTGTTCGTGGCTTCCGCCTGGTCTTCCGTGGCCCGTGATATATCGGCAATGCTGTTTGCAGAGATGTTGACATCGGCGACCATCCGGTTGAGCGCGTCCATCGATTCGTTTACGCTGCCGATACCGGCGATTATCTCTTCGTAGGCCTTCTTCATCGCTGAAGCGGTATTCTCACTGCTCACCGTGATCCCGCCGATCATATCCTCGATGCTCCGGGTGGCGTTCTTCGACTCCCCGGCAAGGTTTCGCACCTCGCCTGCCACCACCGCAAAGCCCCTGCCATGTTCGCCGGCTCTCGCGGCTTCGATGGCTGCATTGAGGGCAAGGAGGTTGGTCTGGTTCGCAATGTCGGTGATGAGCTTGACGATGTTTGAGATCTCCCTCATCTTGCCGTTGAGGTTGTTGATCTCGTCGACCGCCTTCTGCGAGATCTCCTGGACGATCTTCATCTTGGAATTGGCCTCGTTGCCCACCCTCACCGCGGAGTCTCCTTCTGTCGCAACATTGCCTGTCACGGTCTTGACCTCCTGCGCGGTGCTTGCAATCTCTTCGATCGAGGCGGACAGGTCTGATACCTCCTTTGTCACCTTCTCAAGCTCGATGATCTGGGTTCTCACGTCATCGGAGGTCTTCTGCGCAGTCATCGCAACCTGCTGGGAGGCTTTTGCGATCTCGTCGGCACCTTTCCCGACGTCGATGACCGCATGTTCGAGCTGGTTGGCCTGCTGGAGTATCTCGCCAAGCGTTGATCCAAGTTCTGCAATCGTCTTGTTTAAGTCTGCCTTGACCTTCGAGAGCGGATCGTCCGGGTAGGTGACGGCAGGTTTTGTGAGATCTCCTGCGGCCACGGATTCCAGGCTGTCGGCAAGCTCTTTTATGCTCTTCTGGAGTCGTTCCTCGAGAAGGCTCTTCTCGGTGATATCATTGTACACGATGAGGACATTGGTGACACTGCCTTTCTTGTCAAGGAGCGGGATGTAGTGCCACTCGAGGATATGCTCCCCTGACGGGAACTCGATCGTGGCCACACCCTCGGTGCTCTGCTTGTTCCTCAGGGTGTCCTCCATCTTGCCCCCGACATTCTTGATATACCGGAAATCTTTGAGCGTGAGGGTCTTGATCCGATCCCTGGTGTACCCTGCCATATCCAGGAATGCCCTGTTGACGGTTGTGATGTTCATAGCGGGATCGACGAGGACGATCGGGTAGGGGTTCTCCTCGACAATCGCGTTGCTCCTCTGCTGAAGTTCCTTGATGGAATCAAGGTTCTGCATCTCTTCTGTGACATCGTTGTAGACAACCACGAGGTTTACCACGTTGCCTCCATGGTCAAGCAGGGGGAGGTAATGCCATTTCACGATCCGGACACCGGAAGGGAACTCTATTGTAGCCATTCCCTCGGTCCGTTTCTTATTTTTCAGCGTGTCCTCGAGACGTCCGCCTGAATTTTTCAGGTACTTGAAGTCCTTCAGGCTGAGTCTTTTTACTTCCTTGGCAGTATGCCCGGAGAGCTCCAGGAAGGCCTTGTTCGAGTTTTCTATCTCCATCGTCGGGGCGACGACGAGGATTGGATAGGGATTCTCCTCGACGATTGCCTCCGAACGTTTCTGGAGGTCTTCCATGGCGAGCATCCTGTTCCGGAGCTCGGTGATATCGTTGTATACCACGAAGAGATTGACGAGATCGCCGTGAGCGTCAATGATTGGTATCCCGTACTGTTCAAGGATATGGAGACCTGTTGGAAGTTCCAGGCTGATCTCCCCGTAAGAACGCTTTTTTAATTTGATGACGTCCTTTAGCCCTTCACCCTTCTGGGAAAGTATCTTGAATTCCCTGGCATTCATCGTGAGCAGTTTTTCCCTCGGGACACCGCTCATCTCCACGTAAGCTTCATTTGTTGCCAGAATGGAAAAATTACTATCAAAGACCAGGATGGGCATCGGGTTCTGCTCCATCATCGTCTGTGCCCGCGTGTCAAGTTCGGCACACTTCTCAAAAAGATCGTCGATCAGTGATACGAATTTTGTGCAGGTCTTATTCACGGAAGATTCGTCGATTGCGACTGCATAGTTCCCGTGATCAAAGGATATTTTTGCATCCTCTATGTCCACCTTTTTCATGTATCCAGCTCCATTGCGGATTGCATCGGCACGATATGTAACCAGTAGGATCTAAACTGTTCATGCCATATAGATTTATTCGTATTCAGACGTATCTGAAAGATTTCACCCTGACAAGGAAAAGACGGAAAAATGTGGGCCACTTTGAGTATCCCGATGTATTCAGCGGGAAGGATCTGTCATTCCTCTCCGGCCTCATTCACCGAGAAGATCACAGAGAAGCCGATAGATGTCGATCCAGATGAGGAGTGTCTTCTCATCCTTCTTTTCTGTCAACCCCCTGCCTGAAACCTGCAGGATCCCCTTGATGTAGCCGGAAAGCTCTTGTATACTATCCCCGAGATGTTCGGCATCGTCTTCGTGTATCTGGATGACACTGTGCACGTCATCGACGATGATCCCGATCTTTTCACCTCCGCACGCTTCGGAAGAGAGGATGATGATCTTCTTTCCGCCAATATCCGTGCTCGCTGATACGCCGAGCATCTGGTTGATATCCAGGATGCTGGTGATCTCCCCCCGTAGGTTGATGATGCCCTTCAGATATTGTGGTGCCCGCGGTACGGGGGTGATCGGCATCATCTCGACGATCTCCCGGGCATATTCGATATCAAGGGCGTAGTTCTCCTTCCCAAGCGAAAATTCCACCACCTCATGAATTGCCCCGGTTGCCTCGTCGGCTTTTCCGGGTTTTAGGGATGGCCCTTTCACGTCTTTTGCTCCAGGCACGGCGGGTATGCCGGGAATGGTGCGATCATCCATGCCCGGGACTGTCCGCGGTTCGGGCCCGGGGAATATCTCCTGCACTGCAGCAGGTCCGGGTCTGGCAACCCGTTCTGTTTCCGTTTCAGTGATCTCCCCTGTTTCCGCTTCAGGTGATGTATCGGCCAATTTTTCGCCGACCGGCTGCGTTTCCTGGTCGCCTGGTTCCCGGGGGGATTCTCTCCTGAGATCGGGCTCCTGTTCCGGTAATGCAACCGGTTCCGGAACCGTGCCTGTTGCGGATTCCTCTTCCAGCAGCCGGAGAGAGTACTGCAATTCCTGGACCTGGCTTTCCAGGATGCCTCTCTCCTCTATTTCAGCCGTCAGATCAACGAACAGGAGGACAAGCCCGGTGCCACCGTCTTCTCCCTCGAACAGGTTGCCGTACTGCCTGACAATCCTCGCCCCGGAAGGGAAGTTCATGGTGAGTTCCGCTGAACCTGCGGCTTTCTGTCCAGGGATATATGCGACATCTTCACCCCTGCTCTCCAGTATGTCAAATGATCGATAGTCCGTACCGGCAAGTGCTTCTGCCGCGATTCCGCTCATCGACAGGAATGCTTCGTTGAAAGCGAGTATCTTCTGTGCGGAATCAATGATCAGGCCCGGGACCGGGATCTGTTCGAGAAAAGAGCGGGGAGAAATCCCAGAGCGAATTTCACCCTCCACCGGGGGTAATGGTGTCTCCTCACCGCCTTTCCTGTATGCGGAGATATCGTGGAGGGTGAACAGTACGGCAAAGACACCTTTTTCGTCACGCAGCGGAGTGCTCCGCTCCTCGATTATCATCTCGGTGCCGTCCTTCTGAAGGAGTTTGATCTCCCGTGTGTGCGGGTTTCCATCACTGGCGACAAAAGAGGTCATCGATTCGCTTCCGATGCCCTCCTTTTCAAGCGGAGTGGCGGCGGACTCCTCCAGTTCTTCGTAGGACGGGTTGGACAGGATCGTCTCTCCTCCCGGATCCTTCAGGATGAACGGAGCCGTCTGCTGATCGAAGATCTTTTTGTAGAGTGTTGCCTTCGATGCAAACTGTTCGATACGTGAAAAGAAACTATTTACTGACTCTGCCAGCCGTTCCCATTCCCTGTCAGGACCTCGGGTGCTCAGCCTCCCGGAAAAATCTCCGTCGAGGGCCTTCTCCATGAGGGCATGGATCTCTCCCATCCGGGCCCGTGCAAACGAGTCGTCTTCAGGTGGCTCCTTCTCCGGGACACCCATGAACAGAGCCTTTCGCCCCATCTTTTCTGTCATCTTCTGCCACCTCCCATATCCAGGTGAAGACTTTTCCCGTAATCAGTAATTCGATCCATCATCGCCACTCCAGTATTTCACTGGTTATCTGTTCATAGACCTTCGCCGCCTCGCAGAGAGGTGCAAAGTGTGATATCGGCAGGCCGCTTTTCTGTGCCTGGTATACCGCCTGATCAAACGGAACCGCAAAGACGCTTGGAAAATGTGTCTTCACTTCATTCTCGATAGTCGCCAGGTTCTCACGTTCCTCGACATCCTGTTCCCCTATCCCGAGAATAGAGAGGATCTTCATGAACCATGGATTCTTCCCGTTCACATGGCTCCAGCGTGTCAGGATTGCCATGTCGGGAGAGATCTTTTCCCCCACCATCTCTTCGATATCATCGAATATCGTCATCAGTGTGTTCAGACCATTCAGTGCAAAGACACCCCGGTCAAATGTGACGATGGTATGATCCGCGGCAATGAGGCCATTGATGACGAGCTGGCCCATGCTTGGCGGTGTATCGATCAGGATAAAATCATAGCGTCGTTTTATCCCGGACAGCTCGCCTTTCAAGATACGGAACCGCTCTTCGATTGTGTAGAGGAATGGCTCTACCCCTACCAGGTCGAGAGTGGAAGGCGCGATATCGATCCCTGATTCGGTTTGAATGGTCACATCCCGTATGGAGACACGCGGATACCCTTCCACGCCGCTCATGAAGACATCGTAGACCGAACGGCCGAGCGAGGACGGATTGATCCCGAGACCGGACGTGGCGTTCGCCTGGGGATCGATATCTATGACAAGGACTCTTTTTCCTGCTTTCTGCAAAAAACCCGATATATTCAGGCAGGAAGTGGTCTTGCCGGTTCCACCCTTGTGATGCGCAAAGGTGATGATGGAAATTATGTACACCCCAGACGGTTTATCTCCGTTATGTAATTTCAATGTATCTTTGCTGTTTTTTGAAAGGAGCACGGCTGCCGGTATCCTGCGCCGGGTGTGCCAGGACCATGCCCTGACGCCGTGATCGTCTTCGTGACGAAAAGATAACTATATAAGTACATTTTGAAGAATTCATCAGTGGAGGAGTTGGGGCGATCACATGGATGATGTGCATGTATACGTGATAATCGGGGTCCTGATGTTCTTCATCGGCCTGATCCTTGGGTACCTGCTGATGAAGAGATACTACCATGGACGGTTTCTCGATGTGGCACGGGAATGCGAGAGGGTTGATACCATCGTCCCCCTCATCGCGGAGATGGAGAGGGAGTCATAGACAGGGGTTGGTGACGAACGAATGGTTGATATCGCATACTACGTCATGATCAGCATCGTGACATTCTGTTTTGGTCTCCTGGTCAGCTTCCAGATCGCACATATCCATTATGTACGGAGACTGACACGCCTGGCAAAGCGCAGCGTGGATACCGGGACAATCGCGCCGATACTCGTGGAACTGGAAGCGGCACAGAAGCGGAAGAAAGAATAACCGGACCAAAAAACTGCTGGAAAGAATACCAGAAAGGCTTGCAGGCTTTGTACCGGTGTCGGGGAGACAATTCTCCGACAGAATATTTTCCGGTTGAGTCTGGCTCTTTTGAAAAGAAGGAAAGGATCAGGGCGTCATCTTTTATTCGGGCTGCCTTTCATCATCAGGCGGACTATGGTCTCCCTGCACCCGCCATGAATTGATTCAAGGTCGATCCCTTCGAAGTCTGCAGCTCCGTCCTCGTCTTTTGTCATATCGACGGCTTCTGCAATCTCATGATCGAGCTGCTCGGCCCTCTGCCAGCATTTCATGGCTTCTTCC
>DAWO01000039.1:0-1388 GCA_002509485.1 Methanolinea sp. UBA477 | reverse complement strand
GTTTCCCGCGGTCAACCTCGACCGGTCTTTTCGGAGATAGACCGCTATTCGTGAAAAGAATGATGGAAAACCACTCGATTGAATCTAAAGGAATAAATAGGTGGGAACACAACAAAAAAACAATGAGACGATCCCGTACACCAGGGGTTTGGGTACTGGTGATCCTCGTTCTCACGATCCTCGTCCTGGCTCTCTCCTCCGGCTGCGTCGCCCCCCCGAGGGAGGATCCCAACGGGGGAGGTGATATGACCGGGACGCCGACAAAAACCACTGTGCCGACAGCGGCCACTCCCGCTATCATCGACACGCAGTTTCTGACCCCCGCGACACCCTATGTTACACCTACCATGACTGCAGGGACGCCCCGCCCCGTGGTTACCGAGACAACGGTCGAGCGTACGAAATACCAGAATATCTATTACAATAATCTGGACATGAACTACCAGCCGGTGGCCTACTCGTATGACCTGTCCGATCCGCCCATGATAATCGAGTTCTGCATATCCCCTGAGATGATCACGAGAAATATCTGGTACGAGAGCAGGTACAAGGACAAGGATGACGTCACGGTGAGGAAGACCTATATCAGCCAGTCAGCATGGTTTGAAGTCATGATCAGGGACAAGAGCTCCGGTGAGATCGTTGCACGTGAAGGGTTTGGAAAGACCTACAGCGTGGATACCAAGAAGACGATCACCATCCGCAGTTCCGGGCAGTATCTTATTGAATTTACCGGAAACGACGTTTCAGCAGTGATCCAGATACGGATACCGCTCCGGCAGGGCGATACCGGGGAGGTGTCAAAACCGCTCGTCTGCCCGTCCTGATCTCTCCGCACCAATCTTCTCCAGGTCTTCGATCTTGTTGATGTTGGTGAAGGTGACGAGCTCCGGGTCGATGTGCCGCAGGGTCGATACATGGACATACAGGCAGTTTAAGTTCCTGAGCATCTGCCGGAGCGAGACGGAGTCATGGTTTTGTAAGTATGCTACGAGCGCCGTCCGCCTGTATACTGCATGGAGGGGTTCGAGCATCCGGGCATCCCATGACGGTATCACGGCATCGTAGCCATCAAGCACCGAGAAGAGGTAATCGACGACTTCGTGACTGACGCAGGGCATATCGCAGGCACAGACAAAGACTTCGTCACCGCCTACCGCGTCAAGTCCTGCCTGCAGACCTCCGATGGGGCCCAGTCCCGGCACCCGATCATTGACGCAGGTGACATCCTCGATATGGCGGAAACGCCGGCACTGTTCGGCGTTCTTCGCCACGAGCACAATTTCATCGACGACAGACAGGAGTGTTCCGGTCAGGCGCTGGATAAAAGTCTTCCCTTCGAATACGAAGAAATACTTCTCCATCCCGTTCGCACGGCTCGCCTCGCC
>DAWO01000031.1 GCA_002509485.1 Methanolinea sp. UBA477 | reverse complement strand
ACTCACCTGGCCCCGAATCCAGAGATACGGTGATAGGCAACCCACGTGAGTTCAATCGGCTTGCAGGTGGATAATGCCGATATTTCTGGCAGAGAGGTATTGAAGCTGCGGGATTTCTGTGTTATATGGGGAATGAGACGGATTTTTTAGCGGGCTTCTCACATTGTGCCGGGAACGAAGACCGCCAGCAGGGCGATATCCTCATTATCAGCGACGACGGTATGCCGGACGCCCGGCGGTGTGGTGAACGTATCTCCGGGCCCAAAGAGGATCTCCCTCCCATCGAGGATCATCTTTCCCTGCCCCGCGAGGACGGCGTTCCACTCCCACTGATTCTCGTGGAGATGATCGGGAACCTCACAACCCTTCTGAACCCTGACAAGGTGAGATGAGAATGCGCCTCCCGTATTCGCCCCTGATGCGAGATCCAGCAGGCTGACACCGCTCCAGTCGGGGTTTGAGTAGTATGCTGACCGGGTGCCGCTTTCCTGTCCGGGTAAGTATGTGTTGCCCTCCTCAATGAGCCTGGAAATATCCTGAAGTTCTGCCATAATCCTCCAAAATAAATTTTTGGGGGCGAGCCCCGTTCACTCCGTGACAGCAGGGATAACTTCCTTGAAGATATCGATGCCGTAGTTCACGTTCGGGCTGGAGTTTCCAAGGCAGAAGTGGTCGATGCCAGCCTCCTTGAAACGCTCGATCCCCTTGATCAACCCTTCGGCGTCCGTGGCGCAGATGTAGTTCTCCTTGATGGTGTCGCAGTGGACAAGGTTCGCGTGGAGCTGGACCTCCTTCGGGTCGTAGACCTTGTACTTAAACATCGAGGGGACAAGACATCCTGCCCAGAACCGGTTGCCCTCGACCGCCTTATCGGGGTCGGGGTCGACCGAGTACCAGATGAGCATGGCGTGCTCCATCTTGCTCGGGTCCTTCCCCGCCTCGCGGGCTCCTTCCTCGAACTTTGGAATGGTGACATTCTTGAGCGTGGCTGGATCAGCCGCAACGGTCATGAGGTGGTCACCATACATACCGGCAAGCTTTGCACCCGTGGGGCCCATGCCGCTGAAATAGAGCGGGACGGTTTTATCCTCGGGTTTGGTGTACAGGAACGCCTTGTCAAGGACGAAGTACTTGCCCTTGAAGGTGACCGGTTCGTCGCTTTCCCAGAGTTTGCGCATAACCTGGACAGCTTCGACCGTCATCTCCTGGCGTTCTGCAACGCTTGGCCACTTGCCGGTGACAGGTACCTCGTTCATCGCCTCACCGGCGCCTACAGCAACACCTACACGATTGGGGTACATCTGTCGGAGCGTTGCAAACGTCTGTGCAACGACACCAGGGTTGTATCTCAGGATCGGGCAGGTGATGCAGGTTGACATGAACACCTTCTTGGTGGCCTGAAGTGCTGCGCCCATCCAGGCCCATGCCTGTGCTGACTGCGCGTTCTCGTGGTACCACGGGTGGAAGTGGTCATCCGCCCATACCGAGTCGAAACCGACTTTCTCTGCTCTTACTGCCTGTTCCAGCGCATCCATTGGACGGTACTGCTCAAGGGATGCAAAATAACCAATTTTTGTTTGCATTTTACTGGCCTCCTGGCGATCGGCAAAGCAACCAATCCATAGGCAGGCCTACCCAAAACTTTGATACGTTACCAGTGCCAATAAAGCACTGGTAAGGCAGCTGCGGTCCGCACATCAATCCCAATTGCCTGTGGCGGACCACAGCGGTCCTACCCCATTTAAGGTTTCTCTTCCGATCGCATCATTTTGTGGACCGGTCGTCCACGATTGTTATTAGGGTGCAGGCATCCATAAAGATATTGATTGTTGTTCAACATCACTCCGGGGCAGCGGCAGCGCACACACGTTAATTCCGCAGCAGGATATGGATGAGGGCAACGGTAAACCGTCAAATTTTGCATACTACTGATATTCTGGAGCCCTGCAGTCCTGTTAACCTGACGACCGGTTGATACGAGGTTTAAAAAGCAGCCAAATATATGTCAAACAATAAAGAATAATATTATATACTGGTTTTATAGAGTTGCTCTGCTCGTCATATGATCACGAGCACCGCACGTCGAGAGCGGCGCTTCAGTATCCTCCCGAACAGCATCCGATATGTCTATCATAAAAGATGCGATCTCCCCGGAAGGCAGTTTGAAGATATAGTGCCATATCCATGGTGAGGCCGGTTCCTTCCTGTACTGGACCGGTTGCAGAAACTCGGGCTTTTCAGTCTCCAGGACACGGATCAGGGTGTTACGGACGTCCTGGGCGGGGAGATCCGGGAAGACCTCAAAGAGTTTCTTTCCCACCAGGTCGGCCTTATCCATACGGAGGATCTCCTCTGTCGCGCGGTTGACATCTTTGAATACGTATTCGCTGCCGCCGTCGATCGGTTCGTAGATCAGGACACCATTGCAGGTATTCTCAAAGAATGAACGGTAACGCGTCTCATTAAAGGCGAGTTCCTTTCTGGCGAGATGTTCAGTGGTGACATCCTTGAAGAGTATGGCAAACTCATCCGGAACCCTTCCTCTGTCGAGAGCGATCGGGGTGAAGACCACATCAAAATAAGCGATGCCCGATCGAGTGGTTGGAATCCGCTGGTCGCGTTTCAGGTGGTCGAAATCGCAGACCAGCTCCGTCTCGGCGACTTTTCCGCGCTGGATCAACTTGGTTATCGTTCCCTTATAACAGGAGATGGCAAAGATGTTCCCCCCCGCAAGTTCCGCGACATGTCTCAGCCCGAGGATCTCCAGGGATGCGCGGTTTGCGTTGAGGATGGTTCCATCAGCTGCAAAGAGGATGATGCCGCTGGGGACTCTCTCGAAAATCGTCCGGATCTTATTCTCGGAGTCCCTCAGAGCTGCTTCGGTGTTTTTCCCCGCCGTGATATCACGCAGGCTGATCATTATGCCGGGTTTCCCGACATGGGAGACTATCGGGGCAAACTCGATGTGATATATGTGGTTCGTGCTGTCCTCGATATACTGCATATCAGAGAGATAGGGGCCCGACAACTGGACTCTCTCAATATTTCGCCTGATGGCGGGGTCTGAAAAGATGCGGAGGTTCAGGTCGAAGAGAGGGCTGCCGATCAGGTTTCTCCCGCGATGGATACCAAGTGTCCGGATAAAACTTGTGTTCACCATCAGGATATGGAGATCCGCATCCAGGACAACAATGGCGTTAGAGAGCCGATCGAAGAGTTCCGAGAGCGGGACACGTTGCGCCGCGCTATACAACTTTGATCTCCCGAACCTTTGCATGCTTACATCCCCGCTCGACTCGAGCAGCTCAAGGTACTTGGAGGCTGTGGCCCGGTTCATCCCGAGTTTGCGAGCGATTACAGAGATTGAGAGCGGTTGAGGTGCGTGCTCTTCAAGGAGGCCAATAATCGTGCTAAATTTGTCCTGATGCTCAATCATAAGTGATCCACTCCTGCCCTGCCCGGTCAGCGGGGACGCACTACCCGGCAAGAATCTTACATGGGTATATAACAGCGATCGGTAACTTTAACTTTTGGATCCTGAAAGCCGCTGTCGAATGGATGCTCAGCACCGTTTACGCTGCT
>DAWO01000029.1:482-4044 GCA_002509485.1 Methanolinea sp. UBA477 | reverse complement strand
GTTCTGATAATATGACATTGTCGAACTATTCCACTTTAATCTGCTTTTTCCCCTGTTTCTCTTCGCCTTTCTTGGATGATAACACCTTCTCGGATTCGGATATGAAATCCTTTATAGCCGAATCAAGCTGGCCTGCTGCACCATCGATCTTGGTCTGGATATGCTTTCTTCCTTCCTCGGTTGTAAAGAGGTCTTTTGCAAGGGAGACGACCTTGTTGATTGTGCCCGAAACATCAGCCGAGACTTCCTGAATCCTGGAATCCATCGGTGTTTTCCCTGTCGCCCCTGCTTTTTCTTCTCCTGGTATCGGTTCCTCAACCCATACACCTTTTTCAAAACGTCCCCTGGTACCTGTCATATCATTTCACCATCTGTTTTTGATCAATATTGGGAATCCTGCGATGAACCCATCTTCAACCGGCAGAAGAATCCCCTCTCATATTTTTCCAATATTGGCACTACTCAAATTTTAAGGTAACGTAAGAACCATGAATCCTGGTGCACGAGGCGCGTCAGCCAGGAAAATCATAAACAAGATGGAATCACCTGGCAGGAGACGAGTCCTCTTCCGATCTGACTATCCCGGATCACCGCCTGCTTGAAGAAGGGTATTCCCAAAAATCCAACCTTTTGACAGAGGGATCAGCAATGTATCAAGAAGAAGATTCCGGACGAAAGATGCGATCGTGTATCCCTGTATTCGCCCGGATACTGCTTTTTCTTCCCGGGTTGTCACTGGGCGTGCCGATCCTCGTGTCAATCGTGACAGATAATTCACTTTCTTCGATTATCTCACTTGCAGGGACTGCGTTCCTGATAGAATACGGGGCCGTCGTTTTCGGGATCGCACTTGGCATGGGTTTTCTTCCGACCATCGTCGTCATATCTTCTGTCGCACTCGCGGTTATCCTGACATCATTTGAGTTGTTTGATCTCCTTGCAGAAAGATTCGGAAGAGTCGAACAGTTCCTTGAACGAGTGAAGAGGGGGCGAGTCACCGGGTTCATCAGTCACTATGGTATTTGGGGGCTCGTACCGGGCATCTTTGTCGGCGGATTTTACATCTGTCCCGCAGTCTCATGGATCTTTTCATGGAAGAGGTCGGTCTCGGTCATATTGATGATGGCGGGATACGTCGTGTCGGCAGTTGCGGTCTATATCGCAACAACCGGAATTCTCACGGTCGTATTTTAGGGCCCGCTCAGTCCACCTGTTCCTGACGATGGAGAGATGGACCCCCTACTCATGAATTGACGTATATCTGCCGTCCATCTCAGTTATCTTTCCTATTCCGGCAAGCACGCGAAGAACCTCGCCAAGCATCTCTGGATCGACGGAGATACCATACAGCGATCCAAGCCTGTCGATAATCTCTGATGCCGTCCGTTCTCCATCCCGCAGCACCTTCTCCACAAAACCTGACAGATCCTCGAATACTGCCCAGGGGTAGACGATCCAGTGCCAGTCAGATACCGTCTCCGCGTAATAGTCAGGCAGAAAAGTCGAACATGTCTTATGCTGGAGGACACCGGTCCTGATCGTTGCGGGCATACATTCCCGCAGGTAGTCAACCGAGACCGCGAGCGTATCACCGGTATCGGTCACGTCATCAATCACGAGCACTTTCAGGCCTTTTATGTCCACTGAAAGGGGGTACCGGACGACAGCCTCTCCTCTCCTCTCTGCTGCAACTCCCCAGTGCTCTACCTTGAAGCTTGTCAGGCAGTCCATCAGGAGAAGATCTGCAACCACCCTGCCAGGAACGTAACCCCCTCTCCCGATCGCGATTATCAGGTCCGGTGAATACCCTGACTTTCTCACCAGCCCCGCCAGTTTTCTGCCAAGTTCATAGGACCTGGCCCATGTAACAAGTTCAACCGGGAACGACTCGGGAACCATGGAAAAAATCTCGCCTGCCGGACTGAAAAACTCTTCTGAATGAGCTGGACCAAAAGGGGCTCCTCGGGATTGCGTCATTTTCCCAAAAAAACTTCAAAAGGGCAGGATTAACAGTATTTACCGGTTTATGCGGGAGTAATGTCCCGGGGCACGGGGCACACATGATCAGGGATGAATACAAATATGTTTTTGTTCCGGGTGGAACCATTGTGATGAGGAACAGGGTATGAATCTGTCGATATTTGAAGGAATGGATGAATCGGAAAAGACCAGATACCTTGAATTTCTCCTCTGGCACTATCGCGTTGTCGATGCCTTCTGGTTCATCTATATTGCCGAGCGGTTCGGCCAGCCTACCGCAGAAGAGATAAACGAACAGGTATGGGGACGGGTAGCCTCGATGGCTGCCAGGGACTTGAAAGAGCGGTTCGATATCCGGGAAAAGGGACTGACGGGCTTTGTAAAGGCGCTCCGGCATTTTCCCTGGGCAATAATTGTTGGTTATGATATCGATGAGCGGGAGGACGAGGTGATTATATCGGTTCCATCCTGCCCCACCCAGGAGGCGAGGCTTCGACGGGGACTTGGGGAATATGTCTGCCGCGAGATGCACCGTGCAGAGTTCACCAGTTTTTCTGAGGAGATCGATCCTGCAATACAGGTGGAATGCCTCTTCGCTCCGCCCGATCCCCATCCACCTGATATGTTTTGCAGGTGGCGTTTCACCATGCGAAAGGATTTCTGACGATACCTGTCAGATCTCGGTCGTGTAGCCGGAATAGAGGATATCCAGGCGGTCCCCAAGGATATCTTTCATGATTTGCGTGGCCTCATGTCCCGTGCAGTGGCCGGTGATCACCCGGCCGCATCCTGATTCGGAGAGTCTTTTCGCAATTCTCTCCACCTCCTGTCGGCTATCACGTACGAGATGAAACCCGCCGATGACTGCTTTGACCGGGAGATCCGGCAGATACTCCTGTGCTGTATCGACCATGTTCAGGATGCCTGAGTGCCCGCAACCGGTAAGAAGGATCATCCCGTCGGTCTCCTCCATGATACAGAGGATCTCATGGGCGAAGGGATCGGGCAGGTATATGCCCTTGTCCCTGATGTAATTTCCGCGGTTACTCTCCGGACGTGGCTCGGCCATACTAATTTTCCTGGTGAGGTGAAGCCAGGGGGTGACATCGCGACTCCCTTCCACCCAGGAAAATCTCTCCGGATAGGCATCTATGAGCATTTTATCCAGACCAATATACCGGTATTTTTCCGGTCTTTCGCTGTACAGCGTCTCATCTGCTCCTGATCCCAGGAAAACTGGGGCTCGTGTATTGTGTTTGAGGAAGGTTTGCAGGCCTCCACAATGATCATAGTGTCCATGGGAGAGGATGGCGTAATCTACCCGGGAGATATCGACGCCGAGTTTTTCAGCATTACAGAAGAATGTGTCATCCGGCCCCATATCAAAGAGAATTCTCTTTCCATGGTTTTCCAGGTACAGTGAAAGGCCATTCCGGGAGGCGAGATCGTCGCTTTTCGAGGTATTTTCCACGAGCGTTGTAAGGTGCATCGATCAACAGTATGCTCCCGTCAAATTAAAGCTGATTTTCGTACCAATACACCGTCCTTTTCGAATAAAAATACCTGATTCACTTTTCGTTTG
>DAWO01000029.1:0-324 GCA_002509485.1 Methanolinea sp. UBA477 | reverse complement strand
ATTTTTATGGAATTTCCCTGAAAGTGTACCTTACGAAAAAACCTGTGTTCCTGCAGGTTTGCCGGGGCAGATCCGTGGATATCATCATCGGAGCGGGCATCGCAATAAGCATTGCATTTATCTTCACGTTTACCAACGGTTTCCAGGACGCAAGCGCTATCGCTGCAACATTCATCGCATCCAGGTCCGCCAAGCCGACACAGGGGATGATACTCGTAGCGGCGATGAACTTTTTTGGAGCAATTCTTGGCGGCAGTGCCGTTGCATTTACCATATCGGGCCTTCTCACGTTGAACCCTGGCCCACAACTCGTGTACATACTCC
>DAWO01000032.1 GCA_002509485.1 Methanolinea sp. UBA477 | reverse complement strand
TTACACGCCTATTTTCACACCTGCCAATATTTCCCGGCGGGCAACGCTACCTAGAACAGACCCTGCGATTCCCAGAACTCTCTCGTCAGCGAAGTCACCTCGAACGGACCCTGCGATTCCCAGAACGCCCGTGTCGGTGATATCGTCTCAATCGGTCCCTGCGATTCCCAGAACTCTCTCGTCAGCGAAGTCACCTCGAACGGACCAAATTCATTCCAGTATGCCTGTGCCGGCCCGATCAATCTGACCGATCCCGGTGTTTCAGCAGAAACGCCCCAGATCATCAGGAACAGGAATAATATGGCAAGAATTGCAATTCTTGGCATGGATGGATACTGATGTTGATAACCCATATAGATATCCATCGGGGCAAACCGGGTGATAAAGATCTATCCCCACAAACAGACTTCCATCTCTAAATGGCTTTTTCATTCCAATTCACCCCTTGCAGAAGCCCGTATCCTGTAATCCAAAACAATTACATGATTTTATGGCGGGACAGGTGCATACCCAAAAATCATGTGAATCTCATCAAGACACAGGCATAAACAGGGATGATGGCGCAGCAATTGTCATTCAGAAAAAAATTACGTGATTTTTATCGGGACAGAGACACAAAAAATGGAGTGCCCATTTCCACAGAAACAATACCTATTTCTTGCCCATGAACCCGGAGAAGAACCCCTTCTTCGCTTCGGGTGCACGCGAACCCTCGGCTTCCAGGATCTTTTCATACATCTCCCTGACCGCCGGATCGATCTGTTTTGGAATTGCGATCCTGACCCGGACCAGGAGATCTCCGGGCTTGCCCCTCCGTCTCACACCTTCGCCCGGGATCTTCAGGGCGGTATTATGCTGGATACCGGCAGGGATATTCAGCTCGACCGTCCGTTTCTCGATCGTCTCGACATCCACCACGGAGCCAACTACAGCCTGGGCAGGCGAGATCTCTACGAATGTCTCCAGGTCGTCACCCTTGCGGGTGAATTTTTCATGCGGCCGTACATAGACCTCAATGAAGAGATCGCCGTTTGGAGCACCGTGATCGCCTGCTTCCCCGTATCCTTCCATCCGGAGACGCATTCCTGTCTCCACGCCGGCAGGAATGTGCACCGAGACGGTCCGCCTGACCTGGGTGTGGCCGGATCCCCTGCACGCGGGGCAGCGCTTCTCAGGGATCTTGCCCCGGCCACCGCACTCGCTGCAGGTGCTCATGCGCACGAACTGGCCGAAGATTGTCTGGCTCATCTGCCGCATCTGGCCAGTCCCTCCGCATTTCTGGCAGTTGACGAGTTTCTTTGTCTCGCTGCCGGTACCGTCACAGGCCGGGCATGCCTCGGTATGCGCAAGCTCGACGTCGCGGTCGGTGCCAAAGACCGCATCCTCGAGTGAGATCTTGACCTTCATCAGGAGGTCGTTTCCGGCCTGGGGGCCGCTGTATCCCCTGTTCCCGAAGCCTCCTCCGAAAAAGTCGAAGATATCTCCAAACCCACTGAAATCGGCGTGGAAACCGCTACTTCCAAATCCCCCGCCGCCGGTATAGGAGCCCCGGGACGCGTTCGTGAAGGTATCGTGGCCGAGCTGGTCGTACTGCGACCTCTTCTGTGGGTCCGAGAGGACGCTGTATGCCTCGTTTATCTTCTTGAACCGCTCGTCAGCACCTTCTTCCTTGCAGACATCAGGATGGTATTTCCTGGCCAGGTTGCGGTAAGCCTTCTTGATCTCCTTTTCATCCGCGTTCTTCGGTATTCCGAGGATCTCGTAGTAGTCTCCCGCCGCCATGACTTCACTCGTCTTTTACCTTGAAGTCCGCGTCCACTACCGTGTCGTCCTCGGGAGGGGCTCCTCCCCCACCCGGTGCTTCACCCTCCCCGCCTGCCTTCTCGGCCTGGGCCTTCTGGTAGAGCTTCGTGGTAATGGAATAGACAGCATCTGTCAGCGCCTCCACTTCCTTCTTGATATCTTCGGTGTTGTCAGAATCAAGCGCCTTGCGGAGATCTGCGACGTGCTGTTCGACCTTCTCCCTGTCGGCCACTTCGATCTGATCCGTGCTCTCTTTTAACATCTTCTCGGCGGAGAAGATTGCGGTGTCGGCCATGTTGCGAAGCTCGATCTCTTCCCGCTTCTGCTTGTCATCTTCCTCGAACTTTCTCGCGTTCTCAACCATCTGGTTGATCTCGTCCTCTGACAGCTTCTTGTCGCCCTTTATCGTGATTGCCTGTTCGTTTCCGGTTCCAAGGTCCTTTGCAGAGACATGGATGATGCCGTTCGCATCGATATCGAAGGTGACCTCGATCTGGGGGATTCCCCTCGGGGCCGGGGGAATGCCGGTCAGCTGGAAACGTCCCAGGGTGAAGTTATCCTTGGCAAGCGCCCGTTCTCCCTGTACGACATGGATCTCGACGCTCGTCTGGCTGTCGGCAGCGGTGCTGAAGATCTGGCTCTTCCTGGTGGGAATGGTGGTGTTCCGCTCGATCAGCTTTGTTGCAATACCGCCGAGTGTCTCGATTCCGAGGGTGAGCGGGGTCACGTCCAGGAGCACGATGTCCTTTGCTTCACCGGAGAGTACCGCCCCCTGTATGGCAGCACCAAGCGCCACGCATTCATCGGGGTTGATGCCCTTGTCGGGTTCCTTGTGGAGGATCTTCTTGACCGTCTCCCTGACGAGCGGCACACGGGTCGATCCGCCCACCAGGAGGATGTGGTCTATCTGATCGGGTGTGAGTTTTGCATCGGAGAGCGCCTGCTTGACCGGGTTGACCGTCGATTCCACCAGGTCTCCGATGAGCTGTTCGAGCTTTGCACGGGAGAGATCGATGTCGAGGAACTTGGGGCCGCTCGCATCGGTCGTGATGTACGGGAGGTTGATGTTGGTCTTCATCTTCTGGGAGAGCTCGATCTTCGCATTCTCGGAGGCGTCCCTCAAACGCTGCATTGCGATGGGATCCTTCCGAAGATCGATACCCTCCTTCTTCCGGAACTCCTCGACCAGGTAGTCCATGACACGCTTGTCGAAATCGTCTCCTCCCAGGAGGTTGTTTCCCGATGTTGACTTCACTTCGAATACGCCATCACCCAGCGTGAGGATGGAGACGTCAAAGGTTCCTCCACCGAGATCGTAGACGAGGACCGTGGCGTCGGTCTCCTTGTCGATGCCATAGGCAAGCGCACTCGCGGTCGGCTCGTTGATGATCCGCAGCACCTCGAGACCTGCGATCTGGCCGGCATCCTTTGTTGCCTGCCTCTGGGCATCGTTGAAATAGGCCGGAACCGTGATGACGGCCTTCGATATCTTCTCGCCAAGATACTCCTCTGCATCCAGCTTCATCTTCTGGAGGATCATGGCCGAGATCTCCTGCGGAGTATAGGACTTGTCGTCGATCTTCTTCTTTTCGGTCGACCCCATCTTTCTCTTTATCGACTGGACCGTCCGTTCGGGGTTCGTGATCGCCTGCCTCTTTGCAAGGCTTCCCACCAGGCGCTCGCCGTCTTTTGTAAATGCCACCACCGAGGGTGTTGTCCGCTGTCCCTCTGCATTGGGAATCACGATGGGTTTCCCCGCCTCCATGATTGCCATGCAGGAAAACGTGGTCCCCAGGTCTATACCAAGAATCTTCTCTTTTACCATTTTCACTCACTCTCGCTTGTATTGTCAGTCTTTTTTCCTTTCGAAACAGCAACCCGTGCACACCGAATTATCTTCTCGTTCATGCAGTATCCTGCACAAATCTCATCGATAATTTGCCCTTCCTCGTGATCGGAGGGGACAGTGGTTATCGCCTCGTGCTCTGACGGGTCAAAGACCCGTCCCACGGATTCGAGTCTCCGGATACCATGGCGGGCCAGGATCGATTCAAACAGCTTGCTGATCTGCTCAAGTCCTTCCCGTGCAGAAGAGTCCTCTGCTGCGAGAGCCCGTTCGAAATTGTCGACCACCTCGAGCAGGTCAACAGCGAATTCTTCAATGGCACGGGTTACCCGGGACTCAGTCTCCCGCGTCACCCTCCTCTTGTAATTTTCAAAATCAGCTGCCAGCCGCAGGAATCGATTGTTGAGCTCTTCGTATCTTCTCTGCAATTCTTCTGCACCAGGGGAGGACTCTTCCAATTTTACCCCTGATAATTCGTTTTTTTCTTCATCAGGGCCACAAGAAGCCTCCTCTGTTGGTTGAGCCATACGATGATCAGTTATCTATTGCATTGTGGTTCTATATAAAACTTTTTATTTTGTAAACGGCAGGGGAAACGCTCATTCGCAAATCCGGTTCTGCAAAACGAAAATCCGGGATAATTATCTCCCTTTTGGGATCCGGATCTTTCGTTCGGCTGCAAGCTCGCGCATCTTCGGGGGGAGCACCTCCCAGCGCCACAATCCACAGGTTAAATACCGGTCATCAGTCCTGTCCGGGAACCATTCCCGCAAAAATTTCATCCACTTTTTGTGCAGATCAGGGTGAAGCTCCTTTACCCGACGGAACTCGCTCTCCAGCATCGCCGGACACATCCAGCATCCCACCCGTTCGAAACCCAGGTCATAGAGTGGATTGTATGGAAGTTTCCTCCACCATATATAGAGAAAGACCTCCAGAGCCCTCCAGTTCCTGATCGGAGATATATTCACCTGTTGCGGGTTGAAGGGGTTTTTGCTCACTGCAGGAAGACCGGCTCGTACAAAGGATTCGTACCACCTGTTCCCCTGCACGGTGACGCATTTCCCGGTCCCTGAAATCCAGTCCTTCACCGGCTGGAGTTTCAGGTGTTCACAGCACCACCGGTTGTCCTTTGCGGGGGGACCGGTCTCTTTTGCCTTCTCCCAGAAGGGCCTGCCATGCAGCCGTACCGGGATATCCATCGCCCCGACAAACTCCAGCGTCTCGGGAAACTCCATCCCGGTGTCGACAAAATACGTAGTCTCCACGCCGGCCCTCCGTGCCAGTTCGAGGACTGCGGTGCTGTCTTTTCCGCCCGAATACGAGACATTCACACAGGGTTTATCCCGGGTATGCTGCCTGATGAACCTGACCGCGTTTCGCTCGAGGTTTTTCAAGGCCTGCGTGTTTCCCGCGACTGCGAGGTCCCAGTCCGATTCGCGATAGGTGCACGGGGTAACCTTCCCGATCTGCTTGATCCTGACATGGCCATCCCTCTGCTGGCCGACACCCCATAATGAGCCAGCCCTCACGATGACCGTCCCGTCCGGGAGGGTGCTCTTCACCCGGACACGTTTTCCCCCGATGCGCCTGCCCGAGAGGGACGGGTCCCTCTGAAGAGCATCGGTAATGTCCACGATGCCTTTTGTAATCCGTGGGACCAAGAACGGGAGGGCTTCAAACGAGGGATCGAACTGGAACTCCTTCGCACAGGGATCGAACGTGAGCCACCCGAACCGCTCCCCGTTGGCGATGACCTGGTCGTTCCGGTCCAGTCCTCCGGTCTTGTTCAGGAGGATAACCGTAGGGATCTCCCGGCATCCAAATCGCCGGGCCAGGAGATCTCTCAAAAGATCCATATCGGTCTTCAGGGCAGGCCTGACATCGTAGGGCCTGTTCAGTGCAATTCTCCTGCCCTCCCGGCCGCACCCGCAGGTACGACCAAGCAGTGGGATATTGCACTCGGTGCACCAGTAGAGGACAGATTTTACGGGCGGGTTGACCATGAGAGTATGTCAGTAATGGAGACTACAGAGAGATAACTGTTGAGAACAGGGGAGGGCAGCGGCCTGCAGAATTGTCGGGACAGATGCATCACGCTCATAACATATCATGGCATATACTGGTCTATGAAAAGGGCACTCCTCTCCGTTTGGGACAAACAGGGTATCGTGGAACTCGCGAGGGTCCTGGCAGACAACGGCATAGAGATACTCAGTTCGGGAGGCACGGGCAGGGTCCTCCGTGATGCCGGCATCGGGTTTTTCGAGGTTGCTGCATACACCGGATTTCCCGAGATGATGGACGGGAGGATAAAAACACTCCATCCACGCGTTCATGGGGGTCTTTTGGGCCGGAGAGGTATCGACGACCAGGTCATGCAGGAGCAGGGTATTGCGCCCATCGATCTCTTGGTCGTCAACCTCTACCCGTTCTCACAGATGGCGGAAAAGAACCTTGAACTGGCCGACCTGATCGAATACATCGATATCGGTGGCCCTGCAATGATCCGGGCCGCTGCCAAGAACCATGCCTGTGTGGCGGTGATCGTCGATCCGGATGACTACGGCATGGTCGGGCCCGCCCTTGAGAAGGGCGGATTCTCCGAGCAGGAGAGGCTCAGACTCGCCCGAAAGGCCTTTGCAGCGACGGCAGCCTATGATGCCGCCATCAGCAACCATCTCTATTCGCTGGACTCCGAGTTTCCCGAGGTCTACACGAGGCAGTTCATACACGGGCGAACACTCCGGTACGGAGAGAACCCGCACCAGCGGGCAGCGGTCTATGGGTCCGGCGGGGTAGCGCTCCAGAAACCGATCCAGGGAAAGGAGATGTCATACAACAACTACCTTGACCTCAATGCCGCCGTGGGCCTTCTCTCTGAATTTGAGGAGTGCGCCGCGGTGATTGTCAAGCATAACAACCCCTGCGGAGCAGCTGTTGGCGAATCCCTTCTCGGGGCGTACGTGAAGGCCAGGGACGTGGATCCCATATCTGCCTATGGATCGGTCATCGCGCTCAACAGGCCCGTGGACAGCGCCCTGGCAGACGAGATCACGTCGACCTTCGTAGAAGTGGTCTGTGCCCCGGGGTTTTCGCCCGACGCCCTCGCGATCATGAAGAAGAAGGAGAACATGAGAGTGCTCGAATTGCAGACCGCACCAAAAGAGCACGAGATACGCACGATCGACGGCGGTGTGCTCGTCCAGCATACCCCCCCATACAGGGAGAACTGGCAGGTGGTGACCGACAGGGATGCGACACCGGCCGAGTTGAAAGCGTTAACGCTTGCCTGGAAGGTCTGCAAGCACACCCGCAGCAACACGATAATCTTCGCGGACCAGGAACGGACGCTCGGGATCGGAGCCGGCCAGATGAGCAGGGTCGATGCGGCAAAGATTGCCATCGACAAATCCCTCTATTCGCTCGAGGGCTCGGCAGTCGCCTCCGACGCATTCCTGCCGTTCCCGGACACCCTCGAAGTCGCTGCAGCGGCAGGTGCGACAGCCCTCGTCCAGCCCGGGGGATCGATCCGAGACCAGGAGGTCATAGACGCGGCGAATGCAGCAAACATGGCGATGGTGTTCACCGGCATCCGGTACTTCCGGCATTGAGATAATGGGATACAATCTGGAGGTTACACGTCAATGGATTATGGAAAAATAATCGATGAATCGTTCGGGTACACAAAAGACGGACTGGTCGGGAACCTGGGAACCTGGATCCTCCTGGTCATCCTTGCACTCCTGCCTGCAATACCGATCGGAGTAATCTTTGTATTCGTGATGATATCCCTGATGGCTGGTGCAGCGCCCAATATTCCACTCTTCGTCGGAGGGATTGCTGTCGCATGCATCCTTGCAGCCATACTCGGTTCGTTCTACCAGGGATACATGATCCGGATTTACCGGGGCGAGGACCCGCTACCTGCAGTAGAGAATTTTTTGGGGCTTTTCTCCGACGGAATACGGTATCTTGTCATCACAATCATCTACGCGATCCCGGTCCTGCTCATCCTTTTCGTCTCGATGGGTGCCCTGATACTGGCCTCACTTTCAGCAGGCCCCGACATGAGCAATATCTTTGCGCTGCTCGGCGGCGCCATAGCAGGGATTATCACCGCCCTCGTGGTCGGATTCCTCCTCACGCTCTTTCTCTTTATCGGGGTTGTCAGGTTTGCCCGCACGGGAAAAATTCGTGAAGCATTCAACTTCACCGAGATCCGGGATACCATCGGCAGGATCGGGTGGGGCCCCTATATCGTCGCAGTCATCATCCTGTTCGTGATCGTTATACTCGTGTCGACCGTTCTCGCGTTCATTCCCTTCATCGGTCCGGTGATCCAGGTGATCCTTGCCCCGGTACTGTCGATCTTCTCGGCGAGGTACATCACTCTTGTATATGATTCACAGGAAGAACCACCCGGTTCGAAGGCTCCTGTACCGGAATGAAACCGAATCAAAAAATCTTTTCCGGTTGAATGACGGCTCTGTTTCCTGGAGATCCTGGATCAGGCCGGAATCCTTGTTAAAGGAAGATTTTTTTAACTCCATCTGCTTACCAATAGGCATATAAGAGTGATTGTTATGGAAATCGGAAAAAGTCTGGGCGACTCTTTAGAGTATGCCAAGGAAGCAGTCTGGGGTAAATGGGTCAAGTGGATCCTTCTCATAATCTCGACCATCATATTCCCCCTGATACTCGGGTATACCATGGAGATATACCGGGGGAAGAAACCGGCTCCCGAACTTGAACACTGGGGAAAACTCTTCATCGATGGGCTGAAACTGCTCGTTGCACAGATTATCTGGGCAATCCCGGTCATCATCCTTGCCATCGTGGTAATCGGAGGATCCGTCCTGACGCTGATGAGTGATATGTCATCAGCAGCTATGATGGGCGCATTTGCTGCGATGGCGGTGGGCATCATCATCCTCGTAATCGTAGCCTTCATCATCGGCCTCTTCTCCATCATCGGGGTCATCCGCATGGCACGGACGGAGCGGTTCGGCGAGGCATTCAACTTCAGTGCGATCCTGGCAAAGATCCGGGCCATCGGCTGGGGAAGCTACATCATCGCCCTTATCGTGCTCTGGATCGTCGTTTTCATCATTGCAATGGTCCTGGGACTCCTCATGTCAATCCCGTTCATCGGCTGGCTGATCTACCTCTTCCTCATGGTGCCATTCATCATATTCGAGGCCCGCTACCTGGCTCTCCTGTACGAGAGCGGCGGCGAGGTTGTGCCTGTAGAAAAAGTATAACTTTTTTTGGAACAGGAGATTATCTCCTGGTGCGGGGGGCCGGAATCAGCCACCCACGGGCTTTTGTTGACAGCGGATTTTAAATAGTCTCCAAAACCAGTATGTACCGTGGTGGAACTTCCATGACAGATCGTTTTATTCACTGAAAAGATTCGCTTTTTTGACACTACGTTGAGAGACGGAGAACAGACACCGGGCGTCTCCCTAAAGCCCACCGATAAACTCGAGATCGCAACCAGGTTGGCAGAGATCGGCGTCGACGTGATCGAAGTCGGTTCTGCGGCAGCATCCGAAGGCGAGCGCCAGGCAATCAGGATCATCTCGGACGCAGGGCTCTCTGCCGAGATCTGTACCTATGTGCGTGCAGTGAAAGGCGACATCGATTATGCCGCGGATTATGGTGCCGATTCCGTACACCTGGTGGTGCCCGTAAGCGACCTCCACATCGAGAAGAAGATGCGGAAGACAAGGGCCGATATCTGCACCATGGCATTCACGGCAGTCGAGTACGCGAAGGAGAGAGGCCTTATCGTCGAGCTCTCCGGAGAAGACGCATCAAGGGCCGATCCCGGGTTTTTGTTCGACGTCTATTCGGGTGGGCTTGAGGTGGGTGCCGACAGGCTCTGTTTCTGCGATACCGTCGGGCTTTTGACACCCGAACGGGTCGCCGAGATCATCCCGCCTCTCTGTATCGCCCCGCTCTCGATCCACTGCCATGATGACCTCGGTTTCTCGCTCGCCAACACAATGGCGGCGCTCAGGGCCGGGGCGACCTGTGCACACGCAACGGTGAACGGCCTCGGGGAGAGGGCAGGAAATACCCCGTTTGAAGAACTGGTCATGGCGCTCGAGGTGCTGTACGGGTATCAGACCGGGATCCGGAAAGATCAGATCTACCAGCTCTCGTCGGTGGTCTCAAGGCTGACAGACATTCCCCTCCCCACCAACAAGGCGATTGTCGGTGAGATGGCATTCACCCATGAGTCCGGCATCCATGCCCACGGTGTCCTCAGGGAGCCAAGCACATACGAGCCTGTGAGACCGGAGACGATCGGGAGAAGACGGAGGATACTGCTCGGCAAGCATTCGGGCAAGGCCGCAGTCGAGGCCGCCCTGAACGAGATGAACTATTACCCCGACAAGACCCAATTGCAGGAGATCCTGAAACGGATCAAGGACCTTGGCGACCGGGGGATGCGGATAACCGATGCGGACATGATGGCGGTCACCGAGGCGGTCATGGCCATCGAGTGTCGTCCAGTCCTGAAGATGAGGCAGTTTACCGTGGTGAGCGGGTCCAATGTCATACCGACGGCATCGGTCACCCTCCTTGTCAGGGACGAGGAGATCACCGGTGCGGCAACCGGAACAGGGCCCGTGGATGCGGCCATGGAGGCGCTCCGACGGTCGGTTGCGGCAGTGGCTGACATCAGGCTCGAGGAATACCATGTCGATGCCATACACGGAGGAACCGATGCATTGGTCGACGTAACGGTAAGATTAAGTAAAGATGGAGAGATAATTACGTCTCGCGGCGCCAGGACCGATATTATCATGGCAAGTGTGGAAGCGGTCATCGCCGGCATGAACAGATTGTTGAGGGAAGAGGATGAAAACCGGAGCAAAAATCCTGATTGAAGGACTGCAGCACGAAGGAGTCGAGACCATTTTCGGATATCCCGGTGGTGTCGTACTGCCTGTATATGATGAACTATACAATTCAGACCTGCAGCACATCCTTGTACGGCATGAACAGGCAGCAGCACATGCCGCTGACGGGTATGCCCGTGCCAGCGGCAGGGTGGGGGTATGCCTGGCCACATCCGGGCCGGGAGCATGCAACCTGGTGACAGGAATTGCGACGGCATACATGGACTCTGTCCCCATGGTTGCGATAACCGGCCAGGTTCCCACCAATCTGCTGGGAAACGATGCATTCCAGGAATCCGACATAACCGGCATCACGCTGCCGATCACGAAGCACAACTACCTGGTCAAGAGGACCCAGGACCTGGGCCACGTAATCAGGGAGGCATTCTATATCGCCGGAACAGGGCGACAGGGTCCTGTCCTGATCGATCTCCCCAAAGACGTGAGCACCGGGGAGATCGAGTATGAGTATCCTGAAGATGAACCCGTCATGCTGCGGGGTTACCAGCCGACGGTCCGGGGACATGCACGGCAGATCGAGAAGGCGGTGGAGATGCTCCTTGAGGCTGAGCGGCCTCTCATCTACGCGGGAGGCGGGGTGATTGCCTCGAATGCATCAGCGGAACTGATGGAACTTGCAGAGAGACTTTCGGTCCCGGTCACCTGCACTCTGATGGGACTTGGGGGGATTCCCTGTGATCATCCCCTCTCTCTCGGGATGCTCGGCATGCACGGGACCCAGTACGCCAACTACGCGGTGACCGAGAGCGACCTCCTGGTTGCGATAGGGGCCCGGTTCGACGACCGGGTGACGGGCAAGCTCGATACGTTCGCACCCCATGCACGGATCATCCATATCGATATCGATCCGGCCGAGATCGGGAAGAACAAGAGAGTGGACGTGCCGATTGTCGGCGATGTGAAGTCCGTGCTCCAGGAGATGATCGCACGGATCAAGAAGGCGCCCCGTTACCAGAAGTGGAATGCACGGATCAAGACATGGAAGGAGAAGTACCCGTTGCAGTACAGGAGCGACGGTGTGCTCCGGCCGCAGTACGTGATCCAGAAGTTGAGTGAGCTCCTTGACGGCGAAGGCACCATCGTGAGCGAGGTGGGCCAGAACCAGATGTGGACCGCCCAGTATTTCTGCTTTAAGAAGCCCCGGACCTGGATCACCTCGGGCGGCCTTGGGACCATGGG
>DAWO01000083.1 GCA_002509485.1 Methanolinea sp. UBA477 | reverse complement strand
CGATAGGAATCAGGCAGTCACTACCGTTTCGGCTGACATTATTATGGATCAGGTGCATTCAGTACCTCAATGGAATCCCGTGTCATCACCTTCTCTAAAAATGTCTTTCTTCCGCTCACCACCGTCTGCCACAACCGGTGCGGCTACTGTTGTTTCAGGACGCCTGTCAAGGACGGATGCATCATGATGCCCTCCGAAGTACGGCATGTTCTCCAACAGGGTCAGATGCTGGGATGCAAGGAAGCACTCTTCACCTTCGGGGAACGGCCGGGACTTGAGCCCGGATTTTTGCCATACATCAGGAAAACCGGCTATAACAACATCTTAGAGTACTGCTACGAGATGTGCAAGACGACGATTGAATGCGGCCTGCTTCCCCATACAAATGCAGGCGTGCTCACCTACCAGGAACTGGAACGGTTAAAAGAGGTCAATGCCAGCATGGGACTCATGCTCGAGACGACGGCCGACGTGCCCGCACACTCGAGATCGCCTGGAAAGACACCGTCTATACGGATTGAGACCATCGAGAATGCCGGGAAGTTACAGATTCCCTTTACAACAGGCCTCCTTCTCGGGATCGGGGAGACCATGGAGGACCGCGAAGAGTCCCTCTCGGTTATCGCTGCGCTTCATCGCCGGTACGACCATATCCAGGAGGTGATCATACAGAATTTCTGCCCGAAGGCTGGAACGCCAATGGAAGATGTCGCACCGGTGCCATCAGAAGAGATCTGCCTGACAATCAGGATGGCTCGCGATATCCTCCCCGGGGACATCGCGATCCAGATCCCCCCAAACCTCGCTGATGCACGGATGCTCATCCAGTGCGGTGTCGATGACCTCGGAGGTGTTTCGCCCTTCACCCTCGACTATGTCAATCCCGAACATCCCTGGCCACAGATCGACGAATTACGGGATCTTGTCGGGGATGCAATACTCCGGGAGAGACTCTGCATCTATCCGGAGTTCATCGAAAAAGGATGGTACCCGGCCCATCTGGAATCACTTATTAAGAGACTCGAACAACAATTATTGTCGGAAGGAGGGTTGGTGTGAACTCTGGCGAACTGCTCTACTCGGGGAAGGCAAAATCGATATATGCAGCCGAAGGTGACGACGAGGCGATCATGGTCTTTCGGGACGACATCACCGCATTCGACGGTGGGAAGAAGGATACGCTCTCCAGGAAAGGATCCTTCAATTCCAGGGTTTCAGGTTTTCTCTTTGATTATCTTGGAAAAGCCGGGATAAAGACGCATTTCGTGGAGATGGTCAACGAGACTTCGATGCGTGTCAGGCGACTCGAAATGATCCCGCTGGAAGTCATCGTCCGAAACATCGCGGCAGGCTCACTCGTCAGGAACTATCCCTTCAGGGAGGGAACACCGCTCTCCCCCCCCATCATCGTGATGGACTACAAGGACGATGCACGACATGACCCCATGCTAAACGACGATATCATTCTTGCTCTCGGCTTGGTAAACGCAGACGAGCTCGAGACGATCAGGCAGATGGCACGGAAAATCAATGACCTTCTCATCGCGCTCTTTGATGAGGTCGGGATCACCCTCGTCGATTTCAAGATCGAGTTCGGGCGATACAATGGCGAGATCTATCTTGGTGACGAGATAAGCATGGATTCGATGAGACTCTGGGACACATCGACCGGAGAATCCCTTGACAAGGATGTATACCGCTTCGAGAAGGGCGATGTGATGGATGTATACCGCAGGGTTGCAGAAAAGATTCTTGGGAGGTGACGACAGATATGAAATTTCTTGTAAAAATTACCATTTCATTGAAGGAAGGTATGCTCGATCCCGAGGCGACCGCCATCAGGCATGCTCTTGCAAACCTGGGATTCGAAACAGAGGAACTCCGGAGCGCAAAGGTATTTTTTATCCGCCTGGACGCGGAATCAGAAGGCGCTGCCCGAGAGCTTGCCACCGGCATGTGCGAACGCCTTCTGGCAAACCCGGTCATTCACAGCTACGAGATCGAGGTCCTTCGATGAGGTTTGCGGTCATCCAGTTCGGCGGAAGCAACTGCGATTATGACGTGCATTATGTCATATCCGAGATCTTCGGCGTGGACTGTGACCTCCTGTGGTACAAAGACGGCCTCCCCCGGAACTACGACGCGATAATCATCCCGGGCGGATTCAGTTACGGCGACTACCTGCGGGCTGGTGCGATAGCGGCCCGGACACCGGTGATGACAGAGATAATCGAACATGCCCGTGTTGGGCGACTGGTTCTCGGGATCTGTAATGGCGCCCAGATCCTTGCAGAAAGCGGCCTTGTTCCGGGAATATTCACCATCAACAGGTACCCCAAATTCATCTGCAGGTGGGTCAACCTCCGGGTGGAGAATGCCGATACACCATTCACCAGGGCCTATAGCGAAGGCCAGGTCATCCGGATCCCGATAGCTCACAAGGAGGGGCGATACGTTGCGCCGGAAGACACCTTAAAGACACTCGAGGCAACAGGCAGGGTCTCGTTCCGCTTCTGTACGCCAGGCGGCGATCTCTTGCCGGATGCCAATCCGAACGGGTCTGCCAACCACATCACCGGAGTTCTCAACAGCCAGGGAAACGTGATGGCTATGATGCCCCACCCCGAGAGGGCTTCGGAAGAGGTACTTGGATCCTCTGACGGGAAAGGAATCATCGCCTCTATCATACGTCACGTGGAGGAGAAAGGATAAATGCATGGCAATGAAAATATGGCCTGACAAAAGCGGGATTATGGAAATGACATCAGACGATCTGGAAGACGAGATACTGGAATGGGCAAAGGACTATGCGAAGAAGAACGGTTGGATCTTGAATCCCGACGAGAAGAAACTCCAAATCGTCATACGGGGGCTTGCACGGAACCAGCGGAAGTTCGGAGAGAGATACTGCCCGTGCAGGCTGCGCACCGGAGATCCCGGGAAGGATAAAGATATAATCTGCCCCTGTATCTACCACAGGGATGAGGTTGAAGACGACGGTTCCTGCCACTGCAACCTGTATTACAGGGAATGATCAGTGCCGGCTCTTCCGAAGTGTCCCGGTGTTGAGGGTATATCCTCCGGAAATCCGGCCCAATCCTATTTTTTACCGACATAACGCCCGAATACCACCTGGTAAAGGGCATAGAACCCGATCACAATCGCGGCAATATATGTCAGGCTGGCCACAATGACAACGATATCGGGGATATGGATTATTGTGCTTTCCCGGAGGATTAAAGACGATCCTACGAGCATTCCGGCAATGATCAGCCCTATGAGAACCTTGCTGCTGGTCTTGTCCAGCGATTGCTGCAGCCGGTGGATATCATCGTCGAGGATATCGATCCTGATAGCGCCGGTTGAGAGCTGTTTTAACATGTTGTTGACATTCCTTGGCACGTCAAAAAAACCGTCCGCCGCTTCCACGACAGATCCAACGCCACGCTTGAGCAGGTGCTTGTACAGTGATTCGCGTCCTGAAAGCCGATCCATGAATGCCCCGGACTTCTCCATGAAGTCAAAGCCGGGATCCAGCTTCGTCCCCACATCCAGAACCATGACGATCACTTTCAACATGAGCATCAGGTTCATTGGCACCTGGATATTGTAGGTGCGAAGTATCCGGGTGAGGTTATTCGCCATCTGGATGAAGTTGTACTGGCCGATCGAGATCCCTTCCGCGTCGAGCATGGCACTGTAGAGTTCATCCCGCAATGCCTCCCTGTGCTTCTCCGGTATTACCACGCCCAGTCCTTCCATGGACTTGAGAAGGAATGCCGGATCCCTGGAGATGACAGAATTCAGCAGTCCGATGAACCAGAAACGTCTTTCAGGCCTGATTATTCCGACAATCCCAAAGTCCAGGAAAACAAGTTCACCCGTGGGTGTGACCAGGAGGTTTCCCGGGTGAGGATCGCCATGGAAGAACCCATCCTCGAAGATCTGCTTCATGTACGCAAAAAATCCGGTATCGGCAATCTGTTTCGGGTTTACTCCCATCTCCCGGATGCGGGGAATATCGTCCACCCGCACGCCTTCGACAAATTCCATCACGAGCAGATGCTTGCTGCTGTAGTCCCAGTATATTTCGGGGACTTTCACGCCGGAAACCCCCCTCATATTCTTGCTGAGACGTTCAGCATTCTTCCCATCCCTGACAAAATCAAGCTCCTTCCTGATCTGTGCGGCAAAATCAGAGACGATTCCCCGTGGATTATAGACCCGCCATTCGGGAAAGACCGCTTCTGCACGTTCAGCGAAAGATTCGAGGATTCGGATGTCTGTCTCGATGATCTCCTCGATACCAGGCCTCTGGACCTTCAGGACAACCTGCTTTCCGTCCGGGAGTATCGCCCGGTGAACCTGGGAGATGGACGCGGACGCGAGCGGTTCCTCCTCGATCTCTGCAAAACAAAAACCCTGCAACGGGCACCCGTTGTAAATGGTCTCCTTTAACGTTTCGAATGGAAGGGGATTTGTCTGGTCCTGCAGCCGCTTCAACTCCTCGATAAGCCCGGGAGGGAGTATCTCAGAGCGGGTGCTCATGATCTGGCCAAACTTGATGAAGGTCGGACCAAGTTCCTCGATCGCCATCCGAATCCGTGCGTATTCGCTGGCCGCACTCTCTCCTTTCGGCGCCTTCCCTCTCCTGAAGTGATGTACACCGGGAAACAGTTTGTGGAGGATTACTCCAAACCCGTATTTAAAGAGGACATCGGCAATCTGCCAGTATCGCCTGAACTTGGTCACCATGGGGTAAGACTGGACCGATATAAGCCGGACCAGCCATATTTCGCCTCCTCGTAATTACTTGTGAGTGAAATAGGCTATAATACCTTCTGGTGAGACAGAGTCGATTCTTGCGAATCCGATTCGTTCAAACTGCACGACCCTGCCCGATTCTGTTCTGGCTCCCTGCTCACAGGCCCCCAGTCTCTCACCGGCAGGGGTGACGAGGGTGCAGGGTACTGCCGCGTCGGGGGGAAGCCACTGGATGATGGGCGCCCCGGCCTCCCTGGCAACGGCAAGTGATTCGCCGCCGTATGTGAGCTCCAAAATTCCATGCTCCTGCCGAAGTGTTACATTGAAGAGATCCTTTAACCTGACCATGCCCGGGACATCCCTGATCTCCTCCCCGGGAAGGAGGGCACGGCCAGAGAAATGAATATCCCGTCTCCCACGCTCCGCATCTCCGGGATGAAGGAGGGCATGGGCGGTCTGCTCCGGAGCGTCCGAAATACTGACCTCTACCGGGTCAGGGACAAAAAAGTACCGGTTGGCCTCCGGGTCGACGATTGCCCTGTTCTTGGCGAAGAGATTCTCCCAGGAGAAGGATATATCGGTCTCTCCGATCCCGATCTCCTCCATCGCATCCCTGACCGCCTGCGGGCGTATACCCCTTCTGGCAAGCGCTCTCAATGTTCCGAGCCTGATGTCGTCCCAACCCTGGAAACGCCCGTCCCGGATACCTTCCCTCATCTGTGAAGTGGATAGCACCACACCCTCGATACTCATACGGCCGTAGTGCCGGTATACCGGAGGCTTCCATCCAAAGTAGTCAAAGATGTACCTCTGCCGCCTGGTATTCGCAATATGGTCTTTTCCCCTGATAACGTGGGTGATTCCGAGTGTGTGATCGTCTACCGCAACCGAGAAGTTCATCAGCGGGTACACATGCGCTTCCATGCGGGGGTGGGGTGGGCTGTTGAGTATCCGAAAGATCGGATAGTCCCTCATCGCCGGATCAGGATGATCGAGATCGGTCCTGACCCGGACGGATGCGGCCCCCTCGGAGAACTCTCCGTCAAGCATCCTCTGCCAGAGTTCGAGATTGGTTTCGACCTCCCCGTCACGACAGGGGCAGGGTTTTTTTGCGAGCTTCAGCTCTCTGAACTGCTCGTTCTCGCAGGTAC
>DAWO01000037.1:6791-11458 GCA_002509485.1 Methanolinea sp. UBA477 | reverse complement strand
ACAAAGTTACGCCGCCGTTGACATGGGCTGGACTGTCTCGGCGGAAACCATGTCGGGCCGAAGAGAAACCCCAAGTTCTACGAGTGGCTGAAGACGCAGAAATCGATCACCCGGAACACGACGCGCCTGCTGAACATACGGGACTACGGTTATTACAGGGCCGACCTCCTGGATGAGACGGCCAGGGGGATCTACCCCGAGGGTGCCCTGATCGGGTACGAGGAGAGTCTTTCGGCGACTGCAAGCCGGCAGAAGAGGTTGCTGCAGATCTTCAACATGCAACAGCAGTGCCTGGAGGCTAAAGCCCTGAAAGGCGTTATCGACGAGTCGGGGGATGCGTCCCTGGACTACTTCTCGTCGAAGAAGAACGTCGTGAAGGGCGATCTCAAGGGCCTCGCAAGACGGGGCAGCCGGTAATTCATCCCGGGTGGGGATTTAGGTTCTCCTTCTTGGCAGGGTCGAACACGCCTGAAAGGTCCGGCAGCGGCCCATACCCCGGAGAGATTGCAGCGGATTTGTGGTAACGATACCTATGTCTTTTTCAAGGGCGGAGAACAGCAAAAAATCCCCTGTGGTGCTCCGAATGGTTTATACCTCTTTGTTGAGACATATTTGATTCATGGAATGGGTTGTAACGCTTTCGGGTGATGTTCACACGTTAGAGGAACTCTTGAAGGTGTTTAACTCGCCTGAGATCTGCATACAGAAAGATCACGATGCTTTTGTTCTGAAATCCAAAGATTTTGCCGACCTCATTTCTGATGACCAGGTACGGGAACATACAACCGAGATCTTGACATCTCTCAATGGTGCAGCGAAATTAGTGCTTGGCTCTTGCTCCCCTATCAAAAGCGAGCATATTTCAAAGATTCGCGATGATGGAACCAGACATGTTTACGTTTCAGCGACATCGTCTGTCATGGCATCTGTCACATGCAGTATTACTATTATTCATCGCGACGGGACGATCGAGGAAGACTGCCCTGCGGCCCCTGTTATTCGCTGGATGGCTCTGTCGAAAAGAGACGAGCACGTAAAGCGCGCCTTGCGTTTAATCGAGAATGACTTTGAAACATGGTACGGCCTGTACAAAGTTTATGAGGTAATACAGGAAGATGTTGGTAACATACCAGAGAAGGGCTGGTGTACGAAAGCGGAATTAAAGAGGTTCAAACAGACCGCCAATAGCCGGGAGGCCCTGGGTGTGGACGCCAGGCACGGGAAGACAATCCCTGCACCATCGGATCCGATGTATCTCTCCTCCGCGAAGTCATTTATAAGAAGGTTGATGAGCGCGTGGCTTAAGGAGAAAAAAGTTCAACACGGTCTTTGAGTTGGGGCCTTCCGGCAAATATCGCTTGCTCCTTGGTCAACACCATCATCGACACCTCCGGGATCTGGGCTCTCACCCAGCTCGCGACCTCGATCATCAAATACACGAACAACTCCCCGGTTCGTCATCTCCCACAGCAGAATGGCCTCTTTCAACTCGGGGTCAGCCGGAACCTCCGGTCTCCGACGGGTTCCGGGTCAAACTGCGGGGGTTTGCCCTTTGCCCGGGGAATGACTCCGGGATCCAGCATCCATCTCCCGATTGCCGAACTCCTGAGTTCAGGGCAGGTTGTCCAGAACGTTTCCGGCAGCGACACTTCGGCAGCCTCGCCGTTATCGGGGATGACCTCCACCGAATTCCATTCCGGGCTGAAATAGAGGTCGCGATCATCGTATTGAATCCTGACGCCGTACCCTGCGCCAGTGTGCTTGTTTGAAGTACTGTTAGACCAGCCAGACACTTTCATAGTTTTCCCTGGCCCCGGAGGATACGCAGGATGTTGTCTTTCCCTTCGTATACCGCCTATAGAGATCCATTCGATGAATTCGTCGGCAGGGGAGGCGTTCGGCGGGATAAAGGGACGGGCCACGCTTGCAAGTTTTGTATGGCTTTTGTCCGAGAGTGCGGCATAGATCTCATCACGGTCCTTGACGGTGATCCGGGGCGTATCCCCGAGAGCCTTCCGGATCTCATACGGCTTCTCTAGTTTTTTCAAGCGTTTCAAGACAGCCTCCTGTTCAGCAACCAGGGCCTGGGCTCTTTTCAGCATCATTCCCGTTGCCCGGACCCAATTCCTGTCGGATTTCGACAAGGGTAATATCGTAGAACTTCTCCCCCAGTTCGCAGCGAAGAGGCCAGAACAAAAAGAGAACATTATGCATCACATTTTTCATCGATTCAAACAGAACACTGTTATGAGCCCGTCCCCAAAGTGCCCCTGCCCTGGCTGCGAAGATATCGAGATGGCACGGGCATTTATCCACGACATAGACGAGGAGGGGGATGTAGTTGAGGTTCCTATCGGGTGGTGGTGCCCCTGCTGCGGGTGGCTGGTTAACGACATCACCCCGGAGAAGATAATTGCAATCCATGACACCCTTATCGCACTGTACAACAGGTCAGAGGATCAGGGTTGGGAAGGCATAAAGACGCCGGGCGAGATTGAAGCCTGGGTGGATTTCTGGAACGATTTTTGGGTTTATCGCGAGAATATCTACGAAAAGGCTGCGTGGTTCCTTGAGAGGGTCACTAACGGGCATGCCTTCTGGCAGGGTAATAAAAGAACAGCCTATACTGTCACAGATGTTCTCATATTACGCGCAAATGGGTTTGCCTTTGATGTCGAGGGCGATGAAGCGGATCGGTTCATGGTAACTCTTGCGAGTCTGGATGCCGAGGGCAATGCCACATATACCCGGGAAGAGGTCGAAGAATGGATCCGCAAAAATACAAGGAGATTGGACGGCCTCATTTAGTGCTGGCCGAGGAGTTCCAGTGCCTTCTGATTCTTCTTGATGGAGGCTTCTAAGGACCGCCTTTCCATGACGGTCAATCCCATGCCGGTGGACCCCCTCATCCGGACACTCCGATATCGGTTATTCGTTGTATGAGATGTTGTCATCGTATTACACCTCCACGAGAACAACATATAGTCTCTTGTAGTATTTCATTAAAGTATCTGTTTGACGGATCTGTCAACCACCCCCTCATTTCCTGCGGGGGTGTTATCCACCAGTAGTCTGCTCATCCGTCGCACTCTTCGGCCCGTCGCCAATAGCAGCCTCGCCTACTTCCTGGCAAACATCGTCATCGGTGTCCTCCTGGTCCCGTATTGCATTAATATCCTCAGGGTCGCGACTTACAGGATCATCCCGCTGGCGACCTCGATCGCCGGCTGCGTGGCGATCCGGCGCCCAGATCCTCAACACTGCCATCATTCCAGTCTCTTCCCTGGCTTTTACCTGCAACCGGGAGAACGAAGCCGGAACTTCAGATCCTGCCATGCCGTAGCGCAGAGAGAAATGCCGCGGCCTGCATTGGGTCGGTTCCTGGGCGGCCTTTGGAGGAGATGTGGGGCTCAAACGTACCATTCTGAGTTTTAAATCCTGTTTCCGTGATCTGCACGAGGCCTTCCCGTTTCCAGGTCCATTCCTCTTCCATGAGACGCTGGCCGAGGCCATCTTCGATCTCTGCCAGGACAAAGGTGAGCACGGTCGCAGTGCCCTGGAGAATGCGTGAAATGTTGTTCTTCCCCCGTATGCCGCCCATCGGGATACATTTGATGAACTCATCGGCGGGGGAGGCGTTCGGCGGGATAAAGGGGCGGACCACGCTTGCAAGTTTTGTATGGCTTTTGTCCGAGAGTGCCGCGTATATCTCATCGCGGTCCTTGGCGGTGATCCGGGGCGTATCCCCGAGAGCCTGCCTGATCATATACGGCTTCTCCAGTTCTTGCAGGCGTTTCAGGACGGCCTCGTCCGCAATGACGGATTGAGTGGGTATTTCCGCACCCTCCCCTCCCGCTTCATTACAATTATGCCAATCTCAGCAAGAGTGGAGAAATTGCCTCGTACGGTTCAAATTCGTCCGGATCTCCGATGTGCTTCTTCGATGGACATGATGTGGGTGATATAGACGAGGTCGTCGTCCGGATCGATATTGTAGATCACCGTGAACGAACGTGCAATACGCGGTTCCGGACGATCGGGTCGATGGTTTCGCCGTCGCGGGTGGTGTACCCGACGCACCCGAAGGGGTTTTCGTTGATGACGCCCTCGACGAGGGTGTTAAACGACGTTACGGTGGCGATCGGGGTCGTGAGTTCCCGGACCGCCGTCTTGTTCACGGTCTTCTGCACGAAGTCTGCCATGGGTTTTTTCTCCTTTTTGCCTGCCAGGCTTCCCGGGAATATGACAGACAACTATAGGGGTGGACAGGAGAGGATATCAGCCTGACATTATCGGGGAATAGGGAGCGGAGATCGGGCGAAAAAAGGCCACAAAATAAGTGCAGGCCATGGGGTCGGCCCTCATAGCAGGTTGCCAGCAGGGAATGTTTTTGTGTGCGGGGGAGAGAAGTGATTCACAAGGGAAGAAGAGACGTGAATCGCAGCAGAACCAGGATCGTCGGGTTGGTAGATCAAGATTCGGTAATCATCTCCTACCATGCCCGGGTCAGAATGTTTGGGCGTAACATCTCCACCGACGACCTTTTTTTAGCGATCAGGACCGGTGAAATTATCGAATCATATCCTGATGACGAGCCCTGTCCCTCAGCACTCATGCTCGGCTTTATAGGTGACCACGCGTATCATGTAGTACTCGGGATCTGCGAT
>DAWO01000037.1:0-6732 GCA_002509485.1 Methanolinea sp. UBA477 | reverse complement strand
GGGGATGAGATCATTGTCATCAGGGACGTCCCGGCATACGTCTGCGACCGGTGCGGCGAGGCATACTACAGCGCGGAAGTTTCCCGGAAGATCGATGCCGTGATGAGAGAGTTCCATAGCGGCAGGCTTTGCTGCCGGCCTCTCGCGGCGGGCGAGGTTGAACTCATGGGATGAGGCCGGGGAGGCCCGGTGGCTTTCTGACCAGACGCGCAACGCTCCGCCCTTTTTTTTATGCACATAATCCTTACGGTCAGGCTTTTTCTCCCGGACGTCCCACTGTCCTCCAGGAGGGCTACCTTGATGACCGAGGAGAAGACCACCCGGGAGCTCGGTTTTACGAGACGAACCGGGACGTGAAGTGGATCTGTAAGACGCTCGCGCGGATGGAGGTGCGCTTGAGGATTTTGAGACCCGGATCCGGGCGCTGGAGCGGCGGCTCTCGACGGTCAGCGCGGGGTGGTGGTGCTGGTGCGGGGGTGCTCAGGCGGGGTGAGGAGGGAGCGATATTGTTGATTGCCGGGGCGGCTACGGCCCTACAGAAGGCAACTGTTTATAAAACCTACCCGATAAGGCATACTGATGTCTCAGACTACGAAAAGGTCTGCTCTTCCTGAAGATAACGAGGAACAGAAGAAGCGCAATACCATTGAGGCTACAGACGAGGAGAAGGAGATCATGCTGCGGAACCTCGCCAGTTATCCAATGTTAAGCAGCATCGTCTTGCAGAATTCCCTGCTCTACCGGGTGGCTTTCAATCAGTATAAGGAGAGGATACCTCCAGAGAGATTTGAGGAGATTGCTGAATTATCTCTTGGCGGGATCCTGTTATATTCAGTAGAGGATGGGGAGTTCCAGGACAGACTTCAGCGTGTGGAGAACTGGCTGAACCTCTACCCCGAGTACGCGAACGCTGAATTCGGTGAAAAACTCTTGAGTAACTTCCTAAACTATTCCTCCGAACTCGAGGTCTACGACGCACTGAAGCGAGCGGGCTGCTCTCCTGAGAGGGATGTGGCGCCCGGGGGTAAGACCCGGGAGGGCAAGAACACGAAGGATAAGCCCAAGAACCTCGATTTCAGGGTCCGCCCGGATGGGAGGGATATCTTCATCGAGGTCACGACGCCCCGGATGAGCCTGGAGACTGAGTTAATGTACAGTGATACACCACATGCTGGCTTCTTTGATCCCGGCAGGGGAATCGAGAGGGAGGGGTACGCCGGTCCATCTAGAGCGGAGATTGTAGTGGAGAATAAAGTCATCAACCAGATTTTGGAAGCCACCAGTGGTACCGGCTACCCGGTGGTCCTCATCATTAACTGCACATATGCATATCCAGAAATAATGATGGGGTTTGGCGAGGATGCTTCCGGACGGATCTCAGGCATCATCCATTACCGGAACGGCACGTCCGAATTCAGGTCGGCATTGAGATGCAACTTATCAGAGAAGGAGAAGCGGTTCTTCACGCGCCTGATGGGACCGACCCGGGCCGAGTGGTTGCAGCAGATACTCTCCGGGAAAAATGAGGAGCGGAGGCAACCTACTGGTCAGGAGATCCTTCAATAAACCTCAGAAATTCCTCACCAAAGGGCGTTATTCTCAGGTTGATATAGGGTTTTGTCCTTCCACCGAATAGTGCAATAGCTTCATCAAGTAACAGCGATTTCGAGATCAAATCCTGGACGTAGAAGAGATACATTGCCTCATCGAATCCTAGGAGATTTGCTTTATACTTGAGAGAAGTCTCGGCACCTTCACCATCAACGACTCTCTGCTCAGAGTTGTCTTCAGATTCACAACCATCTTTGACATTCCAGAAATGCTTGAGGATCTGGATTTGATCTTCGTTGATGCGGAAGGCGATATCGAGGAACGTTTCTTTGAAGTCAGACTCGTAGGTATGCTCCATCTCGTTCAGCAGAATCTTCTTGAATCGATGTACCTTCTCCTCGGATGCGGTGTTTACGACCCTGCGAAGTATGGACTCAAATATGTCTCCAAACTCTTCGCTCTTTAGGTGTTTTTGATCAATGTCACAGGAACCCATTGATCTCAAGTATTTCTTAAACTCCTCGACAAACCGATTCAATCGCTCCTGTTTTACCCGATTCCGGTGTTCAAAGAGAACTTCATCTAGAATACCCCCAACAACAGGGATATTAGAGAAGACTGCATTTTTGACAGATATTGCGGCCTGTTCTAACTGAATTCTTGAATCCTCATCCATAAGTCATCCATATCTGTTGTATCTCTCAACGCTTTTCCTAGTGGGAACGGAGCACCGGATGTTCACTCTCCGATATGAACGATCAGCTAATATTAAGTTCCCTAACTTACTTCATCAAGGCATCGAGTATAGGGTTTTGTTTTGCTCATTTTACATGCGCGAGGCATTAGATCAATTTGATTTCAGTTTAGCCATTTTTAAGGCAAGTATATATCAAAACACTTTTCCTTTGCTAAAGAGATCTCCCTTTACCCGCACTGTAGAACTGCGATAGAGATTCTAGACCAGAGATGATTAGATGTCGCGCACTAGAAGAAGGCGTATCGGATCAATAAAGGCAGAACTCGTCAACAAGTCACGAGACGCTGCGATGGCAGCTGTACAGATTTTCAATAATCCTCAAATCAGTTTCAAGTCGGAGCTTTTCATTGTCACCATGCATATTGCTTGGACTTACCTATTGCACGCTTATTACCGGAATAACAAGATAGATTATCGTTATTTTAGCCAAAATGGGAAACGTAAGCACTTTGATAAAACGAAGTATGGAGCAGACAAGCGTTGGGAACTCGAGAGGTGCTTGAACGACAAAAACAACCCCTTAGACAACGATACATCCAATAATCTACGATTTCTGATAACACTTCGCCATGAGATTGAACACCAGATGACATCGCATATTGATGATACTATCACCGCGAAATTCCAAGCATGTGCCTTAAACTACAACCACTACGTCCAGAAATTCTTCGGAGAGAGAAACGGCATTGATAAGCATTTACCAGTATGTTTACAGTTCTCAGCAGTAAGTCGAGAGCAACTGAACATCCTTTCTGAAAGATCCGACATCCCGAAACATATCTCTGCCTGCATAAATCGTTTTGAAGACGAACTCTCGCCGGAAGAGTTTCAGAGCACGCGATATGCATACCGGGTTTTACTCACCGGGAAAACCGCAAACAGCAAAGGACAGGCCGATGAGGTGATCACGTTCGTCAAGGCAGACTCTGAGATGGCTCAAGGAATCAACAAGACATATGCCTTGGTAAAGGAAACGGAGCGGCCCAAGTATCCCGCAGGATATATCGTCCAGACAATGCGTGACGAGGGCTATCCTAAATTCAACATGTATCACCACATTCAACTCTGGAAGAAATTAGATGGAAAAAATCCCGCGAAAGGGTATGGTGTCACAGTAGTCAAAAATTGGTATTGGTATGAATCATGGTTGAAGGTTGTAAGGACACATTGCGAAGAAAATCGGGACAAGTACGCTTAGAACATAAAGTCTGATGATAATGAACAATCGGCATTCCAATGCAGACCTTCGGTAATCGATCAGGTACCGGGTCCTGAAAAATAAAGCCGGTATCCCTAACCCGTTCACTATCTGCTCTAACATACCTTCGCCAGGCCCATACTGTGGAACCCGAATCAGCTCGAATGCACCCCCCGCCAACACCATTCAGAAACCCCTAAACCCGCTCTCAACGTAAACTCTTCATGCGCTACATCGTCACCGGCGGGGCCGGGTTCATCGGCTCGAACCTTGCAGACACCTTAGCTCAAAATCACGACGTCGTCATCATCGACAACCTCGCCACCGGCCGGCTGGCGAACATCGAACACCTCGCCAACCACCCCCGCGTGACCTTCATCGAGGGGAGCGTCACCGACCTCGACCTCCTCATGGAGACCTTCCCCGGCGCGGACGGCATCCTCGGCGGCCATTCCCTCCGTGCTCCGGTCGGTGAAGAACCCGCTCGCATCCAGAACGTGACCGGTACAGCCCCCGGCCCCTGGTATCGGCAGTGAGTCTTCCCGATGTGATCGATCCTTACCAAGCATCTCTAGAGTCGCCCTCCAGAGCACACCGATAGAATCGGCAGGGTAACCCCCACGCGCGGCAGGATCTGAGATGTTTCAGAAAAACCCATCTGCACATAGGACTACCAGGATAAAAACGACAAATTTTTATATAGATACTAGCTTGGGATTTGACATGGGGTTAGCGGGAACGGACGATCTAAAAGAACCAGGCCTCGAGGGTATAACGAAGGAGATCAGAGACAGGATTTACGATGACCAAGGAAACCAGGTAGTCTTCCTGGTGGGAGCAGGGGTCTCCAAAGAAGAACCCTCATCTGTCCCGCAGTTTCCTCAAGAGCCCTGCCTCCAGCAGTTACCCGACCTCCGGGGCATGGACGGCACATTGAACGAGTTAGGAAACCGGGTCAGACCGGAATTCTTCTTCCAGATCCTCCACGACCTGCTGGGGGAGCGGGGCCTGCTGCCTCTGGAGGTACTGAACACCTGTAAGCTCAATAAACGTGGCGCCGGGATCCGACCGAACACAATTCACGAATTCCTTGCGGAGATGCTGGATCAGGGTCACATCGTCCTCACAACAAACTTCGATAGCCTCATCGAGGACGCTTATCTGCAGAGGACAGATGAGATATTGAAGAAGTGTGCCATCTATGACGCAGACTTTGACAGACTGGCCGCAGACCCGGACTCTGCCGCCGGTTGCCTGATCAAGTTGCACGGTTCCTTCTACTCTCCCTCCGGAGAGGATACGAAAGACTCGATCGTTACGCTGCTGTATCGACTTCAGTCTGCCGCCGCGCAGCACAAGACAGATCTCATACGCGCCCTTCTTGCGGATCACGACTGGATCGTGCTGGGCCACAGTATGCGAGACGAGTATGATCTCTATCCGGTACTGTCGGATCCCAGGATCCTGAAGAAGAAGATCTATTGGATAAAGCACTGCAGGGATCCCGGCGCCTGTAAGATAACATGCACGAAAGGTTCCTTTTCCCCCGGACTGCGGGCAGGGGAATCACACTCGCTTTCAACGATCCCATGGGCCGAAGTCTCGATAAAGAACATTCATTCTCTTCTTTCCTCATATGGCGATGGGGCAGGGATACTGATCGAAACCAACACCCTCCAGTTTATCAACAGCCTCCGGGGAGTGGCTGCTTCCGGAGCACGGGCCACGGAACCCGGAGGGGGGTGCAACATCGCAGACGACATCATCAGATTATGGTCTGAATCGCTCAACACCATCGAACAGAAGAAGCTCTCTGCAGAACTTTTGAGGTACCTGAATACCAGGGAGGGGAACGAGAAGGCGCTGACCCTCTTTAAAGAGGCGAGCCTCGAAAGCATCAAGCACCTTATTGCGCAGGTGGACCTGGCGGAAGCGGACACCGCATACCGGCGGGTCCGGGAGAGGATGGATCAGGCAGAGTTGTCCCCGGGCCAGCAGAGGGCACATACGGCTCTCCAGACATTCACGGACCTGCACGATAGAGAAGGAGTGGCCGATGCCTGTTATGTGCTCACCCACCTCAACCGGCTGCAGAACCAGGCAACCGAGGGGGTGAAGTATGGATTTGAGGCGCTCCAGGAATACACGACGCTGGTCAAGACCAACCGGATGAAGTTATACAAGCTTGCCCAGGCGCTCCGCTCTCTTGCGCTGGTCACTATGAATGCGGTCCCGGACCTTCCGCCTTTAACGAATCGAGGTCAGAAGCAGAAGCTGCAAGCTCTGTTACAATCGTGCAGCAGCCTCTGCGCGCTGAGCACAGCGATCTATGATGAGATCGGCAACGTGACCGGCGAAGGGGGGCCAAACCAGACGCTCAACGTCCACGGGCTGGTAGCCCTCCGGATGGGGGACTACGCTCAGGCAGAGAAACTCTTTGAGGATTACATGCACCTCTCCGACGCTTCCCGGTTTATCAGGGAGAGCCACCAGGGGTACAGGAATCTCGGGCTCTGTGAACTCTCCCTTGCGATGGAAACGGAGGCGGACTCTGCGGCATACGGCAATAGGGCGATCGAGAGTTTCAGAAAGAGTCTGGGATGCCTGGGTCTCGATCCGGACCGCCTGGAGGAGGTGCTTGCGTCTGATGGACAACGCTGGAAGAATGCGGCGGTCTTTAATACGCTGTACAACTATGGAAAAGCCCTGGTTGTCTGTCCGAGTCGCGATAAAGCCATAATTATGCGGGTTCTCAAGGGATATAACAATAAGGCCGGACTGGAAACGCTTCTCGGTCCGGGTGCGTGGAACTGGCAATGCAGGCTGCTGGCGCTGCTGTGCCAGGCAGAAGAGGACGACACGGAAGCGGAGGTGTATGCAGAGGAGATGCGCGGGATATACGAACTGAAAGGAGTCGGCGGCATACGGAAACTGAGGTTCGGCCCCCAGAACTACAATGAGAACGTGAAAACTGTTCTGGACCGGCTCCCATCGCTGAAGTGGGACGGCGCACTCCCGAAGATAATGAAAGTGACAGTCTCCCTTCCTTTCAATGCATCGGACTTAACGGAAAAGTTGGGTGGCCTTGACTCGGAGGTCCGGAAAGTGCTTGACGCGGGGTGGTGATCGGGGGCGGGTCGTTGCATGGTTTGGATGGGGATGTAGTGGAACGTTTGGCGCGTCCTTTCGGTCGTCGTCCCCATGCCTCGTTTTCCGGAGGCGCCGT
>DAWO01000139.1 GCA_002509485.1 Methanolinea sp. UBA477 | reverse complement strand
CCGGTTCATCAATCCTATCCACACCAGGTAGAGAAGAGCCTATTTTTTTCATAATTGTGGCGATTTTATCGAGTTTTATAACAGAATCTACTTTTCATCCCGATGCAGCAAACCCGCTGTCCTCTTGCAGCAGGAGAATATCAGCCCGGGAAGTGGGGGCAGTGACCTTTGACGAGATAAAGGCTACAACGACATCATACGCATTTCGAATGAAAATGCCTCCGGCATTTTCACGCATCGGGCCTGCTGTGAGACGCATCATGATTGTTTTCATGGAGAACAAGGGCAGGACGAAGTTTTGTTGCAGAAAAATCTGTGAAGGGAAATGGGACCAGGACAACCGCACCCTTCATTGATACACAACCTTGATAGTATAGATGCCCGGTTCGTCATTTTAGAAATGTGGATAATGACTGTTCAGACAGTTTCATGAGGGCGATGGTCTCATGTTCCCTTGAGCAGTTCATATCAGCTTTTGGGATATTTCATCCACTTTCTGCAATATATCCTGTTCATCAGATTCGATGCTCGTCATGGCAGCCACATCCTTTATCAGAGAGTTATCTTTCATGGAATACAGGTTCTTTTCAGCGTTGACATTGTTGTTGAATTCGACCAGCCAATCGATCATAGGGCATGTGCGCACCTGAAAAACTTCATTTCGGACCGACTCGCTCTCGTTGTCGATCCCGTCACACCCGAAGGACTTCATCTTCTCATCCGGGACCCTGGTCCAGGAAGAGGTCGAATATGTCTGATGCACACGGAGACCCCTGACGTTTTAGATCTGAAGTGGCCTCTCTCATTTTTTCATTGACGGGCGGCCACGTAATTCTGTGTTCAGTGCTCCAGGTTCCCCTCTGATAAAATTTTTCATACTTGTGGCGTCCTACACGCTGGACGAGAACGAGGTCGATCTCAGCAACTACGAGTCGAATCCGGCCAATGCCCGGTATATGGGCACTGCACACCCCGACATGCTCCCCTCCGCCGGCAAGTACACCTTCACCGCCATCAACCACGACCAGTCTGAAGAGGAGATCGGGGTGTATGCCTTCTGGCCGTGCGTGATCCTCGATGGCGACACCCGGATCACCTGGGATGGCTCCACTACCCCGGGCACCTACTGCCTGGCCACCTTCGCACCGGAAGAGACGGCGACGCCGACCACCCTCCGGTCCACCACGGGACCGGGACACCCCGCCGTCCCCGGTGTCGGCATGGGTGATCATCTCCGCAATCGGTGCCGCCATCCTCATCCTGCGCCGGCCCTGATCGGGGGTTCAGGCCCCCCTGTTTTTCCGCTGCCAGACCAGCAGTCCCACCGCCATCGCCACAAAGATCAGCAGGAAGGCCCACTCGGAGGGGGTGGTCAGCTCCATCCAGAGACTCCGGACGAAGTAATCGGGATGCGACTCCGGGATGTACGGGCCGAGGAGGGGGTAGTACCAGGTGACCGGCTCGTTCCACATCGAGTCGAGCAGCTGGTGGGAGAGCAGGCCTCCGGCACCGACGAATCCCGCCGGATCCCGTGACCGGTGCCAGAGGATGACCCCGATGATGACCGCGGCGACGACCAGCACCAGTCCGTGGCCGATGAGCCGCCCGTTGTCGATGCTCTGGGCAAGCAGAACGTGGCCGAGCGGCTTGTCGATGAGGTCCGGGATGATCGCCGCCAGCGAGGCGACCACAAAGAGGCGGGCATCTCTGAACAGAATCGCGCAGATGATGCCGATGACCGCACCGGCGAAGAGGTGGGCGAAGAAGAGCATGGTGCCTCATGCACTGGTGCGATCCGCCATACCAAAAAGGGAGATGGTCGGTCTCAGCCGGAGACCACGTGGGTGAGCCGGGGCTGGGAGAGGGCGTCTTTGATGCGCTCGGTGTATCCGTCCGGGAACCGGACCACGGTCTCCTGCGGGGAGAAGTCCGGCCGGATGAGCGGGGCGAACCACTGCTTCTTCAGCTCCGCTTCGGCGTCGGTGCAGATCGCCCAGGATTACCAGGAGTAAGCCGGGCGGCGGGAGCAGACGATAACGACCAGCCGTACGTTCGAGCTGAACACCTCCACATATGAGGAGAGCGTGGAGGAGTACGGGGCGGTGGAGGTGGTCCAGGAGAACCGCACCGGGACCATCTCCCGGGAGGTCGAGCCGCCCGCCCGGTCGCTTTCGCTCTCCGTGGTGCCGGACACCGGCGGCTATGGCGACCGGCTGGTGCTGCAGGGCGCCCTCACCGGCCCGGATCCGGCCGGCACCCCCATGGCGATGCAGAAGAGGACCAGCGCGGTCACGATCGGATCCAGCCGGATCCCCCACGGGGTGTAGTTCAGCGCGAGGCCGATCAGCGGCACCACCGCGATGGAGAGCCCAAACGAGAGCGCGATCCGCTCGATCCAGTCGAGGTCCTCCCCGCCGGGAAAGAGCACCGCGATGAGCAGGTACACGGGGATGAACAGGATGAACTGGAGCGCCGCCGCCACCCGGAGCGGGGTCTGGTTCACCACCGGGAGGTAGATCGCGGCCACGGTGACCAGGATCCACACCCCGATCACCCGCAGGTCGAGGGGGAGCGTCCGGGGATCGGCGGCGTCCAGGATCAGGTCGGTGTCGGCCATCGTCTCCCGGAGCTATTCGGCATGAGCGGTGATGGCGGTTGCGGTCGAGGGTCCATCCCCGCACGCGGGTGATGGGCGGGTCATTGCCGGGATCATCCGCGGACCGCCCCGAAAGCGAGCCCCCGGCTTCCCGCCGCACCGCCGGTCATCGGCGCTTCTCCTGTGACCCGCCCTTCTGCCGGGCGAGCCACGACCGGCCGGACTCCGATATCGACATCCTGGTGACTGGCGGTGAGGAAGACTCCCGTCCCTGCCGGGGTGGCTTTCAACCGGCCGGTCAGGACCATCTCCCGGTCACCAGCCGATCTCCGGGCACACCGACATGATTCGTGTCTCAGAAATGTCGCCGCCGATGCGGGGGCGGTCTGACGACGAACGAACGGTTCGATCGGGAGAGCCGGCAGGCGAGAGCAGATCGTCCGCTTGAGTCCCTGCCTCCCTCCCTACATCGACTATCGCTCTCCGGCCAGGTCGAGGATCCTTCGATACTCCCGTTCGCTGAGGCGAAACCCCGCCGCAACCAGGGCATCCAGCTCGTCTTTAAATGAGATCGTTTTCTCCTCTGCGGCCAGAAGAAGAATACCGATGGTCCCGGTTATCGGAATACCGAGCGATTTTGCTGCATCTCTTCCGTCCCGGTCATCGATGATCAACAACGCATCGATCTCCCGGGCGAGGGCGATCGCCTCCGCCTCGCCGCGGTCAAGGGTGAGCGAAAGGGCATCGACGGCTGTTCTGTTCTCGACGGAGACGACGCGTATCCAGGAAGCCCGGGACACCTCATCGGCACCGTAGAGCGGGCCTCCGCGAGTGACCACCTCGTCGTATACCTCCTGCGGGATAGAAACGGTACCAAAAAAGTGTTTCAGGAGATCCAGTTTCTGGATTTTTGCCAGAGCAATCAGGGGCGTGGAGTTGGAGACGACATCCATCCGTTTCAGCGCCCCAGATATTCCCGGAGTGTTTCGAGGTCTCCTTCCGCATCCTCGCCTGAGTAGTCCACCGGCACTCCTTTCTCATCCAGGAGGAGGATCATCTCCCACTTGCTCCGTACTCCGGCGACCTCTGCCGCCTTGCCGAGCGACAGACGCCCTTCCCGATACAGTTCGACCGCCAGAACACGCCGGATGAAACGATCGAGATCCGGCTCTCTCACCTTGATGGCCGAAAGCAGTGACTCCGGGAGCGTGATCGTGGCGTCCATGGGTACATCCCAGTAGGTAGTACCATCTGCAGGGATATATATTCTGGGGATGGTTCCGGCGGATCGCCGCATGCCGGCACGGCTCCAGCACACCCGCTTTCACGCTCACACTACAAACGGCCGCCGTACAATCCCCTGACCGGACGGCTTCACCATGAAGAGGCGACGCCGCTCTTCCCGCTCCGCCGTCGCCTCACGAACGAAACCATGATGACGGATACCATGCAACTGACCATCAACCGCGAGCGGGCGGGCACCCACGCTCAGGGGACACTCCATGTCGGCCGAAAAGACACTCCAGACACCGGACCTTCGCTCTATCGCGGATACGCTTCGCCGGGCAAAGCCGTAACTTACGGGAGCGTTACCACGTCCGGGAGATCGGCATCTTCGGGTAGTACGCGAGGAACGAACAGACCCCGGGAAGCGATGTGGATATCCTCGTCGACCTGGCGGAGCCCATCGGGTGGGACGTCGTCGACCTGAAGGACGAACTCGAACAACTGCTCGGTCTTCCGGTCGACCTGGTGCTGAAAGGCGGTGTCGCCCGGAGGCCGAAACTGCTCCGATCGATCCGCGAGGACGCCACGTATGTCTAAACGCGATCCCTCCCTCTTTCTGGATGACATGCTCGAGGCGCTCAGACGCATCGAAGAGTATACGGAAGGATTTTCACAAGAGGAATTCGTCCGCGACCAGAAGACCACAGACGCCGTTATTCGGAATCCCGGGATCCTGGGCGAAGCGTGCGGGCAGATTCCGTTATCCGCTCGTGCCCTGGAAAAAGTAACTCTTCACCCTCACTTTTACTCGACACCACTATTGTCCTTCCCGTGAATGTCCGGAGAGATCCGGGTAATCTGTCATTCATCGTTCATAGACGATAGATATCTATAATTTTATCGTTTATACTCGACAAATATATACCTGATGCAGACACATCCCTATATGATGGATACCCGGAACAAGCTCAAAACGACAATCATTGAATGGCAGGAAAGCGAACTGCCGGAATTGCATGAAAGAAAGAGCCGGGCAAATATCGATCTGCCGCATATCAACGACATTGTGGGTGTCAGACGTTGTGGAAAAACCTATTTCATGTACCAGTTGATCTCAGCATTGCTCGATGAAGGAGTGCCGAAATCTCATATACTTTATTTCAACCTGGATGATGACAGACTTCAACCCTTAAATGGCGATGAACTTGCGTTATTGGTAGACACTTTCCGGGAACTTTGTGGGACATCAGAAAAGGATAAACTGTACCTGTTTTTGGACGAGATCCAGAACTTTTCCGGATGGGAAAAGTGGTTAAAGGGCATCTACGATAAAAAGAAGAATGTCAAAATCATAATAAGCGGCTCCAATGCATCAATTCTTTCAGACGATATCTCCTCCCGTTTAACAGGAAGACATCTTACCACCAGAATGTTCCCGTTCAGCTTTGCCGAGTTCCTGAGATGCCGGAAAATATCTTTTGATATAAAAACCCTGCAGTTCTCAGAGAAGAGAATAGAGATCAAAAGGAAGTTCAACGAATATATGGGTCGGGGAGGGTTCCCGGAGGTCATACTCAACCCCACTCTGGATCACAGAGAATTGTTGCAATCCTATTTTGATGATATAATCTACAGGGATATTGTCTCAAGGCACAAGGTACGCAATCCAAAAATATTCAAAGCACTTGCCCTCTTCTGCATATCAAATATAGCAAAACCTCATACATACAATTCACTCAGAAAATTATTTTCCGGTTACTCGTCCCTGAGCACGGATGCCATAATCAACTACCTCTCCTACCTTGAGGACGCATTTTTGCTGTTCACTATCAATCACTATGACGTTTCAGTTAAAAGGCAGATAAATAAACCCAAAAAACTGTACTGCATAGACCCGGGGATGATCAATGCGGTCTCTTTCAGGTTCTCTGACGATTTTGGAAGATTATATGAAAACCTCGTCTTCATCCAGGTGTTGCGTTCAGGTGAGGAGATTTACTACTGGCAGGACGAAAAAGGATTGGAAGTGGATTTTGTTACAAAAGTGGGGTTGGATCCAATCCGGTTGATTCAGGTCTGCGCAGATCTCTCAGATCCAAAAACCAAAGAAAGGGAGATAAATGGTCTTATTTCAGCAATGGATCATTTTGACCTGCAGGAAGGTACTATCATAACCTCTGACGTTTTTGATCAGGAAATTGTGGCAGGCAGGAAGATAAATTATCTGCCTCTCTGGTACTGGTTACTCAAAAGTGAACTACCTGTCCATGAAGGTAGGGGCGTGTAACTGTATTGGCCCCCTCCCACACACCCGTCACAAAACCCCACTCATCTCCGAAGAATCGGCGATCTGGTTGTCGACAGCTCTCCCCGACCAAAAGTACACTCAATCCGGGTTCATATTCCACAATCAGCCAGAATAAAACCGTAACTCGGAGGGGAATTCATTGTTGGTGAAAACAGATGAACTCCCCACTGATAGGAGATCCCGACGACTCAAAATGGTTGCTCCTGGACCCGGTTTCCTGCAGTCACGACCTCCCGCCGGGCCAGGCAGGAGATGGCCAAACAGGGCGTCACCCCGGACACGCACACCGGCTCGACCATGCAGTTCCCTGACCGGGAGCAGGATCTCGCCCGGGTCGTCCACCGGCACTCCTCTCTCATCCAGGATGAGGATCATCTCCCACCCGCCCCGGACCCCGGCGGCCCCTGCCACCCTGTCGGGCGACGCCTGCCTCCCGGTACAGTCCGACCGCCAGGACCCCTCGGATGAAACGATCGAGATCCGGCTCTCTCCCGTCGATGGCCCGGGGTGCAGCGGCTCCGGGAAGGGGCCCTCGGCCGGGGCATCCCGTGGACATGCACTGCGGCCACCCCCGCCTGGCCGGGGAGGCGCTCTCCCGCACCACCCCACAAAAAACCCCGGATCAGCACCTTTTTCGCAGATCCGCTCCATTCTCACCACCGGGATCGCGCCCGCACCCAGAACCCGCAGATCACCCCCCGATCCCCCCAATTCCCGCGGAAACCATCGATTTCACGGCGATATGAGCGGGAGTCATACCCGCACGATGAATCACCCGGCCGCCCCGGCGATCGGCCGCCGGAGGGCGTCTGTGTGGACGCCCGATTCGGCCGGATCCGGCTCCGATTCCGGATATATAAGCGTTGCTGAACCGCACCCCCCCTCGCAACACCCCGGAGCCATCCTCCCACCCTTCTTCCCCGGAGATCGCTCCATTTCCCGTCTCACCCGCCATTTTCCATCTGTTCCAAAAATATTTTGAAGTATGAAAGGTGTTCATCGACAAAAGGGCTTGTCTCAAACCCGGCAATCGTGGAGGAACAGGAAGAAAATGACAGGACCATAAGATTGAAACTCTGTTAGGTTCATAT
>DAWO01000105.1:3007-5040 GCA_002509485.1 Methanolinea sp. UBA477 | reverse complement strand
GTCCTCGAGGTCCATATCAGGAGGACGGGCAACCACCAGTTCAGGATCACGCTGGTCGCGGCCGGAGGAGCCGGTGGTCCGGATACCTGAAACTTGCGATCCCTATGGAGATGAGATGAGTCCTGTTTGTACCCAATCGCGGTCCGGGGGAGACAGTCACAAAAGATGGTTGTGCCTTTCTTCCCGGACGTTTCTGGATCAGAAACAATTTGTTTCTATTTTGGAAACAATTTGTTTTTTATTCTGGAAATAATTCGTTTCTATTCCAATAACAGGAGGGGGGACTCTCTTTTTTCCAGGAGAACTAACCGGGGCTATCCAATGAGGCAAAAGAGAAATATCCTGCACTTCCATGGCAGGCAATGGCTCGTACGCGTGACATGCTGATTCATTCTTATGACAAGGTCGACATCGACGAAGTTTGGAAGACCGTCAGCCGGGACATTCCCCAGGTCATTGCTATATTGGAACCTCTTTTTCCTGATGTTTAAAAAGATCACTCCCCGCACTCCTCCACCACCGATCCGGCATCGAACCGCAGCGCGATCTCCCTCGTGTTCCCCCGTGCTTTCGGTGTGTCCAGGCTGATCAGCCGCATCCGGTCGAACTTTTTGAGCCTCTCGAAGTACAGGGTATATCCCATCGGCACCTCCTCGCGGACCGATGCATAGACCGCCCTCGAGTTCATCTGCTCCTCCTGCATCGAGTACTCCGCCATGGAACGAAGCATCCTCTTCTCATCGGTGTTCAAGACCTTGACCGTCTCTGAAAGGCAGACATTCTGTGCGAGAGCGAATGCCGGGAGAACGTCATCCTCCGAGACACCCGTCTTTCCGGTGTTCTCCGCGTTCTGCACGCTGCGACGGAGAAGCTCCATGCCCACGCGGAGATCGCTGCAGAGCATCGTCTTTTCCACGATTACGTCGAGTATAGCGTCCGGTACGACGCCGGGGAAGACCCCCTGGCGGAGACGGCGGGTGAGGATTCCCCGGACCTCTGCCTCACCGTACGGGGGAAAGGAGATCTCAGAGGCCTGCAGCACCGAGACGACGGGTGCGTCGAGGTCGCTCTGGAGGTCGCAGTCCATGTCGCTCACCGCAAGGATGACACCGCTCCGGGTCCCGGGGAACTCCTCGTGCAACCGCAGGACCGAGGAGAGGGTGTCTGAGAGCACTCCTTCCGGGATCATGCAGTCGGCGTCGTCCAGGCAGAGGAGGAGCGCCCTCCGGCCGTCGGCGAGCTCGCGGCCGATGCTGTCGAGCAGCCTTCGGGACGAGACCCCGCTCCCGGGAGGGAGGTGGCCGTAGATCTCCCGGTATATCCGTGAGAAGACCATGAACCGGGTGTGGTCGTTCCTGCAGTTGACGTGCACCGGGATGATCCGCCGGGTCGTCTCGCGGATCTCTCCGAAGATGTGCCTGACGCAGGTGGTCTTGCCGGTCCCCGGGATTCCCCTGAGGATGATGTTGTGCGGCCGGGAGCCGAAGAGCGCCGGCTTTATCGCGTAGGCCATCTCGCGGAGCTGGCCGTCCCGGTATTGAAACGTATCCGGGATATGGTCCGGATCGAAGACGTCCCTGTCCCGGAACAGGGCCTGGTCCGACAAAAGCATCGGTACTGGCATACCACGATCCTGTGGTGGAAGGGGTATATAGCAGCGGACTGCGTCCGGCGAAAGTAATCCGGACCTATATAAACACTCTGCTTACCTCGCTAAAATTCCCTCTATATCTCCTGAATACCCAATCCCGGGTCATTATAGGCGATTCCCTCTTCGATACAGTCTCACCGATATACGACGGCCGCCGATAGAGATGATGTCTACCCGATTCCCGGGAACTCCTGGTAGGCAAGGAGGAAGAAGAAATGGCAGACTTTGTCCAGCAGAGCAATGTCAAGTCGGCAATACGCGAGCTTGCAGCTCCGATCGCGGATGTCGCCACCTTTGCAGGGATCGTCCAGGGAATCCTGGACACGAACCCCTTCGGGTGCACCGCGTACGAGACCTCGAGCGGCCCGCAGCCGGCGATGAC
>DAWO01000105.1:0-2941 GCA_002509485.1 Methanolinea sp. UBA477 | reverse complement strand
TGGGCGGCGACCCGGTGAACGACCCGGATGCCGAGAGGTATTCGACGACCATCAGGTGCCACGACCCGACCGGGGAGACCTACTACGTGGCGTTCTCCCGCGACGAGGTCCGTGTCACCTCCTACGAGGCGGACGCGATCCTCGCGACCATCGAGGCGTGGGCAGACACCGTTCCCGCACTGGCCTGAGAGTCCGGCGAATAATTTTCCCTTAATCCAGGGAGGGGGGACCATGGAGGAAGGAATCGCATTCCTCCTCGGCGTGAGTCTCGGCGGCCTGATGATGCTCTTTGCAATCCTCAGGATCATCGCCGAAATGCACGACCGGATGGAGCAGAACCTGAGGAGGCGGTGAGGATTCCCTTCACCGTCTCTTTTCAGTTGGTCCCGCCCCTCGCCTGGAGGTGATCTTATGGAACAGGAATTGATACAGATTTTTGAGTTGCTGGTGGCGTTAGTGGCGGCTATCGCCGCGTACTGGCAGCACCGGCAGAAGAGCCGGGCGGTCGTGGCAAGGGATGAGGCCATGTTCGGGAAGGAGGTCGCCGAGGCCCTGCAGTGGGCGGCGGAGTCGGAGAAGGACGATGTTTTGGCCTACTTCGACCCCGACGACGACACGGTGACGAGGCCTCCGGAGACGGTTCGCCCCGGGTCCTGGAAGATGAGCGACGAGACAAAGCGGTGGGTGACGGTCGGCCATTCACCGGAAGAGCAGGCCTCGATGCTTAAGCAGATTGCCGAAGCGGAGGAGAGGCGGAAGATGCGGTATATCATCTCTGTGCCGAGTGGGTACTACGAGATTGAGTACGGTCTTGTGAAGGGAGGTGGGAGAGGGGGGTAGAATCCTTCCACTCATCTCATTCCCGAATTATTCCGACGAGTCCATGTGGAAAATGACATGAATACTGTCAACGACTATCTTGAAGTGTCTATTGTCTCGTAATCGTTTCAAATCCCGCCAACCATTTTCGAATTTCCTTCATTCGAATGCTGTTTATTCATACACAAATCTCGTAAAAGACGATACACCTGATTGTCCAGGAATTTCACAAGGAATTCAGATACATTATGTATCCATGGGATTTTTGTCGATAAACATCCATTATCCTGGAGGATTCTATCAGAGAATCACCTGAATAGATATTTTTCATTCCTGAAAACATATCACTGATACCTTTATTATTCTATCACCATTCACAGATACCCCATATCACTGATAACTTTATATACTTATCACTAAATAACGATATAGCAATGGTGCCGCTTTCACCGTCCGATAAAGACCTTATCGAGACCATTCGAAAACGACTCTCTCTTACATCCGACGCAAAATTCATCCCCAACGCAATAATCGATGATCGATATCCAAAACACGTTGATCTCATCATTACTGATGAGGAGAGGAGATATATTTTCCAATTCAGTCGGACGATCACGCGAAACACGATCGCGTCATTGAATCTCGAAAGAACACTCATGCTACTCCGGCATATCGATACAGCCGGATTTTTGTTTGGTATTGTAGGAAGGAAAGCAACACGAGAAGCAAAAGAACTTGGTAAAATTCTCGATATTTCCGTAATTACCGTTCCTTTCGATATTCCCCTCAATCTCCCGCCTGACGAAGAGACGAGAGCGGTGAAACTGACCTCTCCAAAATCCTGGAAGATTATTGCCGAATTGATAAAAAGAAGAGAAAGTTCCATTCGACAACTGGCGTTGAATACCGGTGTGTCATACGGATGGGCACATGCCACAGTAAAGAGTCTTGCTTCCAAGGGGATCGTGAACGATACCGGAGGTTATGTTTCGATCACCGATACTGAAAAATTGCTCAACGGGATAGCGTGGGAAAGGCCCTTCGAACGTCTTTTCATGGGATCCTTCTTCATCAAAGGGGGCTCTTCTTTCGAGATAGCGAGAGAGATTTTTCGTTCCTCGTCAACAAATGGAATAAAAATGGCATTCACATCATTTACCGCCGGGTCGCTCTATACGAATTACAGTGTTCGCCACGATGCGGTATACCTGTATCTTCAAAGAGAAGACGCAGGAAAATTTACAGACAATGTGGCAACGAATGAAAGGTCGGGAGTGATTATACACATGTACCGGCCTGATCGGAATATCTGGAACGACACTCGAATGATGCAAGGGATTTCCGTTGTATCTCCCGCACAGACGTTACTCGATCTTGCCGGACTTGGATATAGCGGGAGAGATCTCACCCTGAAGATGGTCGAGAATTTTGCCGCACTCTGACCCCCTGATGCCCATCTTTGAACGCTCCCTCGAAGAACTTGTAGAGATCTTTCGCTGGATAGAAGAACATGAAAAAGACGGCGAAGATCCGGTTTCAGTACTGATCGGGGGCTGGGCTGTTTACGTCTATAATCCATGGTATGGATCAGTGGATATTGATATCGTCACAAATAGCAGGACAAAACAGAGCTTGATGAAGTATCTCCGTGAAAAGAGAGGTTATATTCCAAAACGAGAACCAATGCTTCCAAATACTGTGGTGAAAAGTACTCCTGATGGTCTCATTGAGATTGATTTTGCTACCCGGGAGGAAGTCTATCGTTTTGAAGGAAGGGATGATACACATGATTTTCATCTGCTCGACGGACATACATACCGGACAGAGATCCACCCCGGATGCCTGGTTGTTATCCCCACTCGTGCGCTTCTCCTCTTTTTTAAATTAAAAGCTGCATGGGATCGTCTTTTCAGGCTTGAAAGCAGAATTTCGGTGAGGCCTGAATGGGACCGCGCAAAACTCGGGAAAGATTATGCAGACATACTTGCCCTGCTTGATCCGGCACTGGGATTCGAAGATCTTGATCTTGTGGTCCTCGGAGATCTCGTCTCCAGGTATCCTTTCCTTTATGAGGTTATTCGATCCGTTCCCCGACAAACCGAAGGAATCCGGATGTATGGGA
>DAWO01000132.1 GCA_002509485.1 Methanolinea sp. UBA477 | reverse complement strand
GCACGGACACGCGAGCTTATGTATGGAGTATATTCATCAGACCAGGGAGCGGTCACCACCTCGATCAGGGAGCGGTCACGTGGACCCGAACAATCACGATCGATGATGGAGAAGCCCCGGTCGGATACGATCTGCCGGACCATCGACTGGTAGTCGTATTCGCGCCCGAGATCTGTTCGTGAAGAGCGGTCATAGGTGCCACTATCGGCATTGAACCACGCCGTGGAAGTCCCGTTCGTGGTCGCAAACGTACCCGGGAGGCGGGATCCGGATTCCAGTACCTCCATCCTGGCAAAAGATGGCGATTTGTAGTCGTACCGGATCCGTGCATAGCCGGAATCACCTCCCGCCATTCCTGAGGTGACGACATACTCCGCACGGTAATCCCTGATGGTGCCGGCCTTTGCCAGGTACTGGTCGGCAAGTTCGCTCACGGAGAGATTGGCCGCGGGCGGAGCCTCCGTTGTACAGCCCGCGCCTGCAGCGAGAAGGAGGAGCAGACACAGGAGAGATAGTGCAGGCAGTACCCTCTTCATCACTCTACCTATTCAGGATAGTGACAGATAACCTTTCCCCGGAGAAGAGGTCCGAAAAACCCCCTACCGGACTACCCGGTATATCGCTCGTGTATAATGCGGTTTCCCGTCAATGAAATGCGTATTGACCCTTCCCTGGAGGGCGATCGGATCTCCGCTCTTACTCACGAAGGTGGCCTCTATCAGGCCCTCATCCTTTCCTTCCATGACATCCTGGAAGACCCGCCTGCAATGGTCCATGGATTCCGGGTGGATGATATCGAATAAATTCAGGTTTTTGACCTCCTCATCCGTATAGCCGAGAGTGTCTTTCCAGGCACGGTTCACGAAGAGGAATGAGCCGTCCGGCCCGACACTCTGGATGAGATCGCTTGCATGTTCGAGGATGTCATGGTAGAGTTCCAGTGCAGCCTCGAGTTCGGCCTTCCTGTGCGTCAGATTCTTCATGGCTGCAATCCAGTGCTGGAGTTCCAGGGAGGCCAGGCTGTATACCCTCGCGTCACTGACAGGGATATGAAAGATGTTTATGAGCGGTTCGCTCCCCGCGATCAGGCACGGATGTGTGCGAATCACGTCCTGGATCACTTCGGGGAGAAAGTCCTCGATCCTGTACGAACATGTCAGCATGACCTTCCCAGTACCAAGGAGACGTTCGAATCCGGTGAGATCGGATCGGAGCATCTCGATGCCCTTCTGTCTCCGGACCATGGAGATATCCCTGATGATGCAGATCCCGTGCCACCCTTCATCGAGGGCACAACGGAGCTTTTCCTCGAGAAAGTTGACGGCATGGGAGATATCCATGAATGCCGTGTGGATGAGCGGATCCGAATTCGAGAGCATGAAGATGCCGTCCCGTATCCCCTTCCTGCTGCAATCGACTCCCCCCTCCTCAAGCCAGTCGATAACATCGGTTTTTTTCTGTTTCTGGGTGATATAGTGGACCTTCATTCCGATATCAAGCGAATGCAGGATAAGCCGCGTCAGGGTCGACCGGTAATCATCGTCAGTTGAATAGAGAAAGGCGATATGGTCTCCGGGACCGAACTTCTCGATGCGTGGAAGACGGGATCTGACGTCGACAATATCGATGAGTTCGTCAATGTGGGACATTCGAACAGGTTCCTCTCAAACAACTGACTTTAGTTGATTCATGCATATATTTGTTTACCCTGCCTGCAGAATCAACGATAATTTGGAAAAATACCAGCTCCTTTCGGTCCTGTGTGCATGGCGGAACCGGGATTGGTGACTGCATATCCACCCGTCACGGCACTATCCCGCGATCTGTTGTTGCCCACGAAAAGTTCTCCCGAGCCCACAGGAACCATCGGTGACCCTGGTGTTTTGCATCCGTCCCCGAATAGCGGAACCTTCGTGTCAACTTTGCGGGCGGGTCGATACAGCACGTATGAGTGGATGCGAGGGCGATCAGCCCCCACAAATGCGAGCAGAGAGGCGGAATTACCCGCGTGTTTGGGGGGATACACTCCACTCCTGGTGTCTGAACACGATGAGGCGGGCTGAATCGTATTCGTCATGCGTGAAATCAGGAATTCATGCCAACCGGAGCAATCTTGTTCCACTTTTACGCAATTACTCAATAATTCACGCGTGGAACCTGTCAAAAAAACCGGTTCCGTCTCCGAAGATACCAAAAAGAAGAATACATTCTTCACCAAAAAAACAGTCTGATGGACAGGATTCGAATATCCGTTATCTTCCTTGCAATTATCTTTCTTCTTCCCTGTGCGGGATGCCTGGGAAAGAGGTTGCGCCCGTGGCCGAAGATGGACACAGTGTCGGAGACAGCCAGATGATCCCAATTCTCGACCAGGCAACACTCGATCTTCAGAATACGCTTTCCTGGATTGATGCCACCACTTCGGACGCTGCAACCGCACTCGGNNGCCATTTTGAGCGCGGTAACCTTCGATCCTGACGGTACTGTCCTTTCTGCGGAACCGGAGGTTGCAAGAGTGCTCATCGGGCAGGAGATTGGCTACCAGGGGGCCGTGTCAGGCGTCCTCGATACGAAAGAGCCCCTGATGAGCAAACTCTTCCCACTTGCACAGGGGGGATATGGCGTGGTCATCGAGTACCCGGTCTTTTCGGCCGACGGGGCAATCAGCGGCGCAGTCAGCACTGCATTTGTCCCCTATGACATGATCGCCCCCATTCTGGAGAATGCGACAGACAACACCCCCTGCAGCTTCATGGTCCTCCAGACGGACGGCCGTATCCTCTACGACCCCGACCCCGAAGAGGTGGGCAAAGAGACCCTCAACGAGACACTGTATGCGGATTTTCCGGAGATCTTCGATGTGATGAGCCAGCTGTCCGTTGACCGTTCAGGGCATGCGACCTACTCGTTCTATGATACCGGCTTTGGAAAGATCGCCAGGAAGGAGTGTTACTGGGAAACCGTCGGGCTGCACGGGACTGAATGGAGAGTCATGATCATCAGGGAGATCTAAAAGGGGTTGACTCTCCTCGGTCTTTCTAATGAAAATACTATTCAAGGGGGGTCTGCAGCCCCCTGAAATCGTTGGATATTTATGGGGCTATCTGACTTTCGGATACAATACCCTGCCTTCACGAGAATTTCAATTGAACGTTCAATGGATTGAGGGGAGACCTGTTTTTGGATGAGATTTTGCGATTTAGGCCGTGAGTTCAGCGCGTCGATGTAGAATTCACGATTCATAAGAAGCTGCCAGAGGATGCAGAGGATTTTTCTTGCCAGGGCGACAATCGCCTTCTGATATCCGATACGATTTTTTAATTTACGGAAATATGCACTGAACCGGGTATTTTTTGTTCGAGCAGCGGCCTGGGCCGCTTCAACGAGTATCCGCCGGAGATGTTTTGATCCATGCTTTGTGATCGATCCGGTCCGGAGTTTATCTGCAGACTGGTATACTGAAGGGACCATCCCAGCCCACGATGCGAGTGAATCGGGTGAATTAAAGTCGCGGTAGTCACCCAATTCAGCAAGAATTGTTACTGCGGCAATAGTACCGATTCCCGGAATAGACATGGCAATCTGGAGGTCCTCCTCCCTGTCTTTCATACGAGAGAGGATCTCACCGTCAAGCTGGGCTATCTGCTCAGTCATCCGATCAATCAATTGGAGGTTCTGTTCGATGACAATGACCTGGCTTGCGCTCAAACCCGATTTGATTGCATTTTTTAGTTCTCTCTCTTTTTTCCGGACCCGTTTCGAAGGAATACCTGCAATAAGTTCATCAATGGTTTTACCCTTGAGAAGTCCCTGGATCAGGTATCGACCTGACTTTCCGAAGATATCAGTGATGATCGACGAGAGTTTAATGCAAGCTGCATCAAAGACGTCATGAACAATACGTTTACATTTGGTACACTGGTCAACCAGCCTCTCTCTTGCACGAGTCAGTTCGCGAATTTCTCTGGCATCTTTTGGAAACACACGGGATGAAGTGAGGAGTCCGTTCAATGCCAGTTCTGCAATCCATTGTGCATCGAGGGTATCTGTTTTCCGTCCAGGGATTCGCTTGATTACATAGGCATTGGCCAGAATCAGTTCTACATAACCTTCCAGTGTAAGGTGGAGAGGGCGCCAGTAATTCCCTGTAGATTCCATCCCTACTACGGAACATTGTGCTGATAAAACCCAGGATTTAAGCGCTAGTAGTCCATACTGGGTGTGATCGAACTTCTGGATCGTGGCGGATCCATCACGGTTCACGATGGCCGCAACGAAGAAGTCCTTATGTATATCTATACCACAAGCAGTACTCTTTTGGGATTGCATACAGCCTCCGGGATGGGTAAGTAGCGATTCCTCTCAGGGCAATTTCGAATTCGCAGTTAGGGCCTGCATTTATGCTCTCGAGTATGAATTGGGCTATGTTCATATAGGGGATCAATGTCCCAAAAAACTTCCAGCCTTGCTTACCCATCCACGAAAGATATCTGGCTGCAGATCATTTTCATTCTTTATGCTCGACCGCAAGGCGGTCATCGGTGGTTCCTATGAAAATGGATACGCCATTTTCATTTTCGTATGCATGTGTCTCGATGGGAATCATGTGACTCATGTTACAGGTAATTGCAGAGGATAGTAAGGGAGATCTAAAAAAGAGGCTCTTCGCTATCTTGTGCGGGGGAGGATCCCTCATCATGCAAACACCCAAGCTGGCTCCTGCCCCCTGACCCCCAACAGGATGAATGCCGCCGCCCCTGAGATTACCGCGAGGCTGATTCAAAGTCAAAATTTGAGCAATTGGGTATGAGGTATGTGAGGACGCCCCGGCGGCGGATCCATGACGAAGTCTGGATACCTGAAGAACAGGTAATCTCATTGCGCCCACAGGAAACAGCGAGGAAGAAAAATTGAAGGTCCCCGTCCTTTTTCCAGTCAATCGCAGCCTTTTTCCTGGATAACAATAGGGAGTCACGGGTATTTTCGATTGATGTCGTTCCTCCTGCCTGTGAGTGATCTCGTCTCCCGGAGACGCGGTATCACCCCGCTTCGGCTTTTCGAACGCATCGCCTGACGAGAGAACAACACGCACATCAAAGAACGAGATCTTCCGGGACCCCCGGATTGGGTATAGGTTACGTCTTCATAACCCCTGCACAGGGAGCGTGGATTTCGCCAACCACGAAAAAACAGCGTATTCACAGATTACCGGATCGGGGACCGGCTCCTCCTCGCGGCCCCCGATTCGATCTTTTCAGATCCCCATCTTCACCATGACTTCCCGTGCCCAGGCAGCGATCGCATCCCAGTCCCGAAAGTCGCCCTCATGCCCCTTTACCATCTTCCATATCCTCTTCTCGAAGAAGGAGAGTTTCCCGGGGTCCAGTTTGCCGGCAAACATCGTCGATGCGAGCGGCTGCAACGGTTCAAGCGCTGCATGCAGGGTATCAAGGCAATCAGTCACTGCCTTTGGATCATCCGATGTGGGAGCAATTCCTGCGGTGAATGCAGCAAGGCGGAGCGTGGAGAGCGCGTCCTGATGCTTGTCAACGAACTTCTTCACATCGACCACCTTCCCCTTGTACATGGGTGCACCGATGATGACGGCATCATACTCGTCAAGAGAGGTGATCTCCTTCATTCCGGCCACGTCCACGGAATGCCCTGCTGATTGCAGTTCATCCCCGATGGCCCGGGCGATTTCGGCCGTCGATCCCTTGCGGGTCGAATAGGCGACAAGAATTCGTGCAGGCATATCTCAACTGTTTTTTGTATATGTGGCTGGGATGGTATCAATGTGATGGGTCGTCTCTGATCAGGTTCCAGGGAAAAATCCCGGCCTTTTCAGATGAATATCCTCGTTTTTGACGATATATGTGAGCTGATTGCCTGCATGAGGATAATAAAAATGTCTCTTCGCTATCTGCCGGGGAAAGGATTGATAAACCGGTAACCAGGGAAGGGATCCCGGGTCCGCCCCCTCATGCCCACATGCAATGCCCGGCAACTGGCGCGAACAGAAAGCCCCGGCGTTTGGAGTGATGAAATTTGATATGCAGGGAAGATCCCCGGTTCCGGATCCACTCATACAGAGCGGGGAGGACGAAAACGTGGTCACTCCCAGGGTCCCCTGTCAGCTGGGATTGAGTGACCTGAACGGCACGATCTCGTCATACACCTTCAGTCTCCCGACTTCGGGTGCCGTAGCCCGGATCTCTATCCGGTTCTTATCTGTGCTGCAGGAAAACTCCAGGTTCTCACCCATGGAAAACGGCTGCCTCATGGACTGCGTCTCCGAACTGCCGTCCGGTTTCGTGAGCGTGACCTCCACGAGAGAGACATAATTCAAGCCGTTTCCGCCCATGAGTCCCACGAACATCAGCGGGTTGACCATGTTCCCGTTCGGGGTAACCTGGAACGTGAGCGAATACTGCGGAGGGAGCGACTGCGTAGGACCAGGGATACCCATACCTACCGGCGTTTCGGGCGTGAAGAAAGCGGTCGGCGACGGCGTCGCCATGGACGTCGGTTCAGGAGTAGCCTGCGGTTCAGTCGGTGCCTGCGTGCACCCTGCAGCCGCCATGAAGGCTGCCAGGATGAGAAGACATACCAGGGTGATCTCTTTCATGGATGAATATCAGGAACATCGGTCCTGATAATGGTTGTTGTACACGTGGGTCAATCGGGCTCACCCGTACAGAAAGACAATCCCGGTAAGCGGTCTGTACGTTCTCCTCTTCCTTTACCGGACACCAAGACCTATCCCATACAATTCATACTGGTACGGGATTGCCGTGTGGGAGAAACCTGCCCTGGTCAGCAGTGAACGGAGATCAGCAACCGTATAATCACCGATCAACGTATCGAGGGGGCCGATCATCTTCTCCGTCACCTCCTGCGAGAATCCGTTCGTGCGCATGAATTCTCTGAAACGGCCACAGTAATAGTCAAATTCCCACTGGTTTCCAGGAGAAAAGAGATCCCCATCTATAAACAGCCCGGCATGGATATTCTATCTCGTCTTACTGGGACTCTGCTGCATGAGTGTGGTGATCATTCTCCTTGTTTTCCATCTCCGTGTGCGCAACAGGATCGAGTCCGAATTGAGGGAGAGTATAGCCGAGAAGAGAGCGGCAGAGGACGAACTGGTCCGGAAGAACGAGGAGTTGAACGCCGCGTACCAGCAACTCAAGGCCCAGGACGGAGAACTGCGTGAGAATTACCAGGAACAAAAGATGATAGAGCAGGAGCTTCGCGAGAGTGAGTCACGGTACCGCCATGTCATCGAGGACCAGACAGAGTTCATCTGCCGTTTTCAAAAAGACGGGACAATCCTCCTGGCAAACAATGCGTTCTGCCGGTATTACGGGAAACCCTGCAACGAGATCATCGGTCATACAATCGGGATCGATATTCCTGACGCTGACCGAACGAGGCTCCGGGACCATTTCGCGTCGATCACCCCGGAGGACCCGGTAAAAGGCATCGAGCACAGGGTCCTCTTGCCCGACGGCGAGGTGAGGTGGCAGCAATGGACCGACAGGGGGATATTCGGCCCCGGTGGAGAGATCATCGAATACCAGTCAGTCGGCAGGGACACCACGGACCAGAAGAAAGCCAGGGAGGCGTTTGCACTGGCCCGGAAGAGACTGAGCGTCCTGAACAGCGTGACATTCACCGACATAAAAAACACCGTATTCAGCCTCTCCGCATACCTGGCGTATGCAACCGACATGGAGAGCGATCCCCGGATCAGGGAAATACTGGAGAAACAGGAAGCAATGCTTGCAAAGATCGAAGGTTCACTGGACCTGGCGCAGGCATACCAGGAGATGGGGATCAAGCCCCCCCGGTGGCAGGACGTGAACCAGGTATTCCTATTTGCCCTTTCTCACCTTGATCTCGCGCAAACCTCGAAGATTTCACGGGATGTGAGACTTGACGGACTTCAGATCTACGCAGACCAGCTCTTTGAGA
>DAWO01000111.1 GCA_002509485.1 Methanolinea sp. UBA477 | reverse complement strand
AGTGGTTGTACGCGTCTATCCACCCGGTCTGTATGATCTCGAAGTGGGTCCCAAACGATGAATAGAAGAGGACCATGACACCAAGCGCAACGATGATGCCAGCCACGAGATCCCGTTTCCAGGTTGGAGGAAAGCGCACGTGCCTTCTCACGAGGAGATAGATCGCAAACGTTGCCAGGATAATGAGAAATATCGGCATATCCTCCTTGAGCGTCATCCCCCCGCCGATCGCAGCCCCTGCAATCAGCGCATATCGCAGTTTCCCCCTGTCAAGGTAGTAGAGGAGAGCGACGAGGATGAGCATCGTAAAGAAGAGCTGGAATATGTCATGCCGCAGGAACCTGGAGAAATATACAAGATTCGGAGAGATTGCAACGAAAAGTCCTGCAATCAGTGTCTGCTTCTCATCAAGGTATCCCAGGCGGTAGATGGCATAGACAAGCGGGATGATTGCCGCTCCGAAGAGAGCGGGAAGGAGTCGTGCGACAAGGTCGGACTGGCCGAAGATGTAGTACATNNCCCGCCGTCACGTAGTAGAGAAACGGGCCGTGGTACATGGGGTCGTACGCATAGGTCCCGTTCGTGATCAGCTCGTATGCGAACCAGGCATGGATTGCTTCATCATGATGAAACAGCTTCAGGTCAAGTGCAAAGAACCGTACGAAGAAACCAATAAGAAAAATTATTGCAAATAGTCTCTCGAAAGAGACCAATTCTCGGATTTTATCAGGAAACCCGGCGGTCAAAGCCGCTCCCTCAACTTTCCAGCACTATCTCGATGCTGATGTCCTTCGGTACCTGTGTGCGCATGAGCTGTCGCAGGGCCCGTTCGTCAGCGTCGATGTCGATCAACCGTTTGTGGACCCGCATCTGCCACCTGTCCCAGGTAGCAGTCCCTTCACCGTCGGGGCTCTTTCTGATCGGTACCACCAGCCGTTTCGTGGGCAATGGGATCGGTCCAGCCAGATTGACACCCGTTCGTTCAGCGATCTCCCGTATTCTGTCACAGACCATCTCGACCTTCTTGAAGTCGGTCCCCGTCAGGCGTATTCTGGCTTTTTGCATGGATATTCACCAAAAATGTAAAATATTGTTATCGCATCTGCTTGGCCTGGATGCCAATGCACATACCGGCGGCGATCGTCGATCCCATATCGCGAATGGCGAACCTTCCCAGCTGGGGCAGTTCCTTCACGTTCTCGATGACCATGGGCTTGGTAGGCTTGACCTGCACGATGGCTGCATCTCCGCTCTTGATGAAGGTGGGATTCTCCTCCTTGGTCTGACCCGTCCTCGGGTCGAGTTTCTTCTGGAGCTCGACAAAGGTGCACGCGGTCTGGGTTGTGTGGCAGTGGAAGACCGGTGTATACCCGACGGTGATCGCGCTCGGGTGCTGGAGCACCACGATCTGGGCGGTGAACTCGTCAGCGACAGTCGGCGGTGCATCGGATGGTCCACAGACGTCTCCACGGCGGATATCTCCCTTTCCGATACCACGTACATTGAAACCGACGTTGTCACCAGGCATTGCCTCAGGGATCTCTTCGTGGTGCATCTCGATGGACTTGACCTCTCCTTCCTTGTTTGCAGGCATGAAAGAGACCTTCATTCCCTTCTTCATCACACCGGTCTCCACGCGGCCTACCGGCACGGTGCCGATACCGCTGATGCTGTACACGTCCTGGATAGGCAGGCGGAGCGGCTTGTCGATCGGTTTCTCCGGCTCCTTCAGGGTGTCAAGCGCCTCGAGCAGTGTCGGGCCCTTGTACCACGGGGTCTCTTCGTTCTTCTTCGAGATGTTTGTCCCTGCAAGTGCACTGGTGGGGATGAAGAGCGTCTCAGCCGGCTTGTACCCGACCATCTGGAGCAGCGTGGAGAGATCCTTCTTCACTTCCTCGAAACGCTTCTCATCGTACTTGATAGCATCCATCTTGTTGATAGCGATGATCAGCTGGTTGATGCCGAGTGTTCTCGACAGGAAGACGTGCTCCTTGGTCTGTTCCATTACACCGTCGGAGGCCGCGACTACAAGGATAGCCGCATCGGCCTGGGAGGCTCCGGTGATCATGTTCTTTACAAAGTCTCGGTGTCCCGGGCAGTCTACAACGGTGAAATAGAACTTGGCCGTGTCAAACCTCTTGTGGGCGATATCAATGGTGATACCTCTCTCCCTCTCTTCCTTCAGGTTGTCCATGACCCAGGCAAATTCAAAGGAACCCTTTCCCTTCGATTCTGCCTCTTTTCTGTATCCCTCAATAATGTGCGCGGGAACGGTACCGGTCTCGAACATAAGTCTTCCGACCATGGTCGACTTGCCGTGGTCGATGTGTCCGATGACCGCCAGATTCATATGGGGCTTTTCAGATGCCATAACATTCCTCCAATAAATACGAGACCGTCATAATGCAGTCTATTTATGCGAGTATTACTTATTGGAGATGGATCTATATTAATCATTTCGATGAGCGATATTCTGGACAATTTCCATAAAAAAAGGGATAACCGACACTATCATATCTGATGGATAAGAAACCACGATCCTTGCTATGAAGACACTTCCTATCCAGCGGGACGAGAGCGGGAACCGCGCAACGGTGGATTGTGCATCAGGTGAAGTATCGGTGTACAGCTATTGCGCATACTGCATCCATTGCCGGGGCATCCGGAAAGGATCCCGCGTATATCCGCCTCCCCAGGAGAAAGCCATGGAAAAGATCTCCCGGGGACTGGCTGCCGATGAAAGCCTGATGAATGCTGCCATGCAGTTCAATGCCCTGGTCCGGGACGCGACAGAGATCGAGTGCGACGATGACGCGAATCGCGGGTTCAGATCGCGGTACTAGGCCACGGTACCGGGATTATCCCGGTATTGCTCCCTGATCTCCCTGGCAAACTCTTCGAACCCTATGTCGTCGAGCTGCTGCGAGAGGAGCCTTCCGCTCCAGGCGCGGCGGTAGACACGATATACCAGCTTTTCAACCACTTCAATGACCTTTTCGGGTGAATCAACAGAGACAAGGTCCTCTCCTGTTTTCGGGTGCCTGCCTCTCTGCCCGCCTACCGTGACAGAATAGCGGACGCCCCCGGATCCGATGATCTGGAAGGGGCATGAGCGGATACACGTGCCGCACTCGACACAGGCATCCTCGTCCATGGTGACCACGCCTCTCTTTATGGTCAGTGCCCCTTCCTTGCAGTATTCCACGCAGGTACCACAACCGGTGCACATGCCGGGATTTCTGATGGGCCGGATCTTTCCCACGACCCCTATCTCGTTCATCGTCGGGCTGGTACAGGCATTCGGGCAGCCTGATATTGAGATCCTGATCTTTATGGGCATCTCCTTGCCGAAGAGGCGGCAATCGAGCTCGCGGGCGAGTGGAATCGGTGCAATATTGGCATACATGCACCGGTCCAGTCCCGGGCACGCAGTGATATTGACGACCTCGTCCATCGAGGCTCCAATGGGTGTCCTGTTCTCCTCCAGGAGGCCGGCTGCCTCCTCGAGCCTCCCGGGATCCATGTGTGGCAGTTCGATCGTCTGCCGCACGGTGAGTTGAAGCTCTTTTATACCCAGTGTATCTGCCGTATCGGCTAACCCGCGCAGCTGGTCCGGTGATACGACTCCGGCAGGCAATCTCACACGCACGGTGCAGAGCTCGGAATTCCGCTCGGTGATCACGCCGCCCCTGGTATGAACTCCCCTGTCCAACATCAGGGTACTCTTACGGAATGCCACGCAATATAATTGCGCTTCTCATACCAGGGTGAGTACAAGGAGAATCACGGCCCTCGTTATCTCGTTCGAGGCCCCGACGACGTCGCCGTTCACCCCCCCAAAGAGTCTCCGTGCAAGATAGAGCAGGAGAAGGGGGGTTGCGACCATAGCGATGCCCATGGCGGCAAGCGCTGCAGGGGAGAACGGAAGCAGAACGAGTGGCAGACAGAAGAGGAGAGCGATGAAGGGGAAGTACGGCCGGGCATGCGAATGGAGAAAAGAATGCAGCCCCTCGTGGAATGGCTCACCACTGGCGGTAAGAAATGCCATGGAGAACTTTGCGCCCACCTCGGAGGCGATGAGGGCGGCCCAGATATGTGCCTGGCCGATGAGACAGGCGAACGATATGAGCGTGAATGATATCCCGAATGCGAACGCTCCCGATCCGAGCGAACGGTCGGTCAGGGCAGCGACACGTCTCTCCCGGCTTCCGTGGGCCATGACGCCGTCGCCGAGATCGAGCAGTCCGTCAAGNNGGCACGTGAATCCAGAAGACGAAGAGTGCTGCGATTCCACCGGTTACATATCCTGCCACGGGATACAGGTAGGACCTGCGGGCGAAACAGGCAAGGTCGGCCGGTCTTCCGAGCGGGAGCACGGTGGTGAACTGCAGCAGGGACTGGAGTGATTTCAGTGGCATTCGCTGTAGAACCTGGAGGTGCACCCCGCGATCAGGCCGGCCACGGCATCGTCAAGGAACGGCCCGAGTTTTCCGAGTATTCCCGGCTTCTTCTGGTCATACCGCGTGAATTCGAATCGGGCATAGGTGCCGCCGATGCATTCTGCGATCGCCATACCGATGATCTCGTCCGAGAGCAGGAACACCGGGTCGTCCTCGATCTCGGAGTCTTTCCTCTTCCAGTACAGTTCCTCTTCGAGAAGGATTGCCCCGAGTATCAGTGATGCCACATTTGGATCTTTGAGGTATTTTTTGACGAGGTCCCGGATCATGGGCTCTGCCTCGTCCCGGGTCATCCCGTGGGGGACATACAGTTCCATTGCCGCCGATACCACATCGCCCATGGGCACACCGCATTTCAGGAGCCTCTGCTCGATCTCGAACATGTTGGTACTCATCTCTCTCCCTGGCATAATAGCATTGCCAGTACCCGCGTGATGCAGGGATAGATTGATGCCGATGAAATGTTGACCTATCCGGCAGGAATAGCATGCCGTTCATCTCACGTGTTCCGGATATGAAAGCATTGAACCCGCTTTTTTGTGGGATACTCGCCAATACCGTCCTTTCGACGGTACCGGGGGTATCGGGCGCGGGACCGAGCCCGGAAAAGACGCTTCTGACACCGGTTCTTGATGCCGAGCTGATTGGGAAGGGTGCGGTTACAAGCATGCCGCAAAAACCCGATACGCCCACCGGCTGCCCCACACCGGCGTCCATCACCCGGGCGATGCTCGAGCTCGTCCGGGGATCACCCCTCTTTGTCAATGCCGGTCTCGCGCACCGTCCTACGGTGCCCTGCCTTGATATGTACGGGGATCCGGGAGCCGATCCACGGTTCGCCGAAGCAGTCCCGGGCGCTGCCGGACTCTACGAGAAAGGGGCAATGGCAGGGACGATGTTATCGCAGTTCACGGATCTGCTGGTCCTTGGTGAATGTGTCCCGGGTGGGACCAGCACGGCCATGTGCGTCCTCAGGGCTCTCGGGTACGATGCACGGGTGAGCAGCAGCTACGTGGACAACCCTGTCACGAAGAAGGAGGAGATATGGCATGCTGTTAAGGAACGCTTACAGGATGCCGTGATCTCCGGTCCGCTTGATGTTGTACGGCATACCGGGGACCCGATGATCCCGGTCTGTGCCGGCATTGCACACACGTACACCGGACAGCTGATCCTCGCGGGAGGGACACAGATGCTTGCCGTTGCGGCGCTCTTAAAAGAGCTCGGGCATCAGGTACCTCCTGTTGCGACCACCTGTTATGTCAGGGATGACCCGTCGGCCAACTTTGTCGAGGTCTCCGATGCAATCGGCGCTCCGGTCTATTTCATCGACCCGGATTTTGGCCGCCTTGGACATTCAGGACTTGCGAGGTACTGCATCGGCGAGGTCAAGGAAGGGATGGGTGCAGGCGGCGCCATGCTCATGGCGTACCTGATGGGGTATTCCCCGGATGAGATACGTGCAAAGATCTTCGAGACGGTGAATATCTACAGCTAAAAAAGGCCTTATAACTTCACCACACCAATTATAGAGAAATGCTTCCCGTATACGTGGTGAACAACTTCGGCCAGTTCAACCATCTCATCCAGAGGATGTTTCGGGATCTGGATATAGAGGTGCAGATGATCGGCAACACCACACCTCCCGAAGAGGTCGCATCAGGCTGCCGCGGGCTGGTGCTCGGTGGTGGCCCGGATCTCTCCCGGGCCGGCAACTCCCCAAAATACCTGGACCTGGGGCTTCCTGTTCTCGGAATCTGTCTCGGGCTGCACGTCATTGCAACAGCATCAGGAGGCGACGTGACACCCGGCAGGCACGGCGGGTACGGACCTGTCGATGTCGATATCATCGAGCATGACGACATATTCGCGGGATATCCCGGTCGTATCAGGGTATGGGCCTCTCATGCCGACGAGGTATCAGTGGTCCCGGAGGGCTTTGTCAGGCTTGCCAGTTCGTCGATATGCGCGAATGAAGCCATTGCGATCCCGGACAGACACCTCTACGGCCTCCAGTGGCACCCGGAAGTGAGCCACTCCGAGGACGGCCGGCTCGTATATGAGAATTTCAACAGGATCTGCCTCGAATACGGGCGCTAGGGGAACAGGACGTGACGATGCGCAGCCTGGAATCGCTGACACAAGAGATCGAGAGGATCGGCTTTCGCTGCACGGGGTGCGGTGAGTGCTGCCGGAGCTGCAGCGAGGATTCGGACCTTGTCATGGTCTCTCCGGCAGAGATCGCACGGATTGCGACTGCGCGATCCATGAGACCTGAAGAGATCGCCGAACCGTACCCGGAATCCATCGATCTCGGGAACAGGACGACCCTCATGTTTGAATGGGCACTGAAGCGGAACGATGACCAGTGCACCTTCCTGAAAGGGAACCGGTGCACGATATATCCGGATCGCCCATGGATCTGCAGGACATACCCCTTCATGCTGGATGGAGACGAGTTGCGGGTATATCCCTGCCCGGGAACGGGTGTCGCCATGGAGAGGGCAGATGCAGAAGAGATGGCACGGCTTCTCCTCGCACGAAGGGAGGCCTGGGAAGAAGAAGAGAGACGGATCCAATGCGTGCTGCAATCGGTATCGATCCCTGCGGGGGAGCGGGTCCTGATAGACGGAGAAGGAATGAAGGTGCTCTGATGGGGGAGATACGGATCGTGGGGACGGCGCACGTCTCTGCAAAAAGCGTCGAGGAAGTGAGAGAGTCGATCGAGGAGTTTTGCCCCGATCTCGTGGCAGTGGAGCTCGACAGGGGACGGTACGCTTCATTAAAAAGGCAGATGGCGGATCCGACCGTCACAGAAGTCCTGGAGGCAAAGAACTTCTCCCAGCTCCTGGTGCAGTGGATCCTTGCCTACCTCCAGAGACGGGTGGGTCTCGACGTGGGTGTCGAGCCCGGAGCCGAGATGAAGGCGGCCGTCGAGGAGGCCGAACGGCGGAATATATCTGTCGGCCTGATCGACCGGGATATACGGATCACCCTGCACCGTTTCTGGCGGAGCCTCTCGATACTTGAGAAACTGCGGATGGTCTACGCCCTCGTGGTCTCCGTCGCAACGATCGACGAGGAGGAGATAGACGTCGAGGAGTTGAAGAAGCAGGACATGATCTCGGTGGCACTCGAGGAGTTCCGCCGGTTCTCGCCGAACGGGGCGCGGGCGTTGATCGATGAGCGTGACGCGTACCTGGCACACCAGTTGCATCAGCTCTCGGGAAGCCACGAACGCATCCTCGCGGTCATCGGTGCAGGGCACGTGAAAGGAGTGAATAGCTACCTTGCAGCCCCTGATACGATTCCACCCATGGAGACACTGACTGCAGAGGTGAAGTCGCGGCCATGGGGCCTGATCTTTGGGGCGGCGGTCACCGGTCTCTTCATCTTCCTTCTCATAACGCTTGCGTTTTCGGGAGTGGGCCTTGCTGTCATCATCAATGCACTGGTCTACTGGGTGCTGTTCCACGGTCTCCTGACCGCAGTTTTCACGCTCGCCGCGAGGGGACACCCCCTGTCGGCACTCACGGGTTTTGCGGTATCGTGGCTGACGGCATTGAACCCGCTCATCGCCGCAGGATGGTTTGCGGCACTGGTGGAGGCGAAGATCCGAAAGCCGGCTCCATCCGATTTCCGCAGGATCTTCGAGACCGAGAGTTTCGGGGAGATGATGTCCGTTCCCCTATTCAGGGTCGTCCTGGTCGCAGCCCTTGCAAATGTCGGAAGCACGATCGGCACGATCGCCTACTTTGCCTTCATCTTTCCGGTTCTCGGAATCGATCCCGGAGTCCTTTTCACCGAGGGCCTTGCCAATATGTGGGCGGCCATCCAGGGTCTCTTCTCCTGAAACCTTTTTTTGGAGGAGGACAATACATTCCCCCCATGGATACCGTGAGAATATTCTATACGAGATGGCTGTGTATCGCCCTCTTTTCAGGTCTCCTCCTGTGCGCCGTCCCCGCAGGTGCCACCCTCAATACCATCCCTGCAATGGGAACGGTCTTTCTCGGCGAGGAAGGCCTTGACATCACTGCGACAGGGGTCGGCCCCGGGTCCCAGGTAGCCTGGTACGGTCCGGGTGGAAGCGTGACCAGTGTGCCGTCCGCCACAGTGACCGTTGCCGACCCGACGGACTTCTACATCTCCCCGGCAACATTCCAGGGAAAGACCGGGGCATGGTTCCTGCTCCCGTCCAATTCCCTCGCGTTTTATGTCCAGGATCCGACGCTGGAGGTTCGTGTATACGATTACAGCCTGAATTTCGAGATAACCCCGTCCTCCAACTGGCTCCCGGCAGGTGATGCGGCAGGGTTCAGGATCGAGACGAATTTGTACGAGATGGCCGAGAGACCTGGTGTTTCGGGCGCCCCGGTGACCATCAGGCTGAAGGGTCCTGACGGTGTCGAGTATTCGTCGCTCGGGAGTTACCCGCTCCGGGATATCGCCGTGAGCAGGTCTCCCCAGGAGACGGGGGCCGTATGGTACACCGGAAGCTCCCTGTATCCCCGCGGCACCTACACCGTTCTTGCCGAGTGCGATGCAAATGATATGAAGGACAATTATCCCGTGACCGGAAAGACGATCAGCACCGGGGTGACGTTCGTCATGCAGACGACAAATCCGCTGATCGCCACACCGACAACAGTCAGGACGGTGGCAACAGTGACCACCACTGCGGCGACCTCACGGCCGACGACTGTGGTCACCACTGTTGGAACGACCGTTCCCGCCACGACAGAGACGACTCCGGTGGAGACGACTGTGCCGGCGACCTCTCCGCCGCCGACCACCACCCCCGGTTTTGGGTGTATATCCATCATTTCGGCTCTCTCTCTCGCATGTGCTCTTGCCTTCTCCCGGAGATGACGGAGGAGGCATACCTCTTTTTTTTAAAAAACCGGATGCCGGAACTGATCCGGCTGAATTTCTGCATTCACCGTACTGGCAGCTCTGGCCTGCCGGCCGATCCCCACTCCTGCCGCGTGCAACAATCCGGCTCCTGGCACGCTTCGGAATTGATCGATTGGGTGCATGGATACGCCAAAATTTTTTTCCCTATCCGCATCAATGAAAGATTCATGAATCTTGGAACCACGATACTGAAATGCCGCCACAGCGTGCGGGAATACAAGCCCGATCCCATCGAAGAGAACATCCTGAAAGATATCCTGGAGTGTGCACGCCTGGCACCGACCGCCATGAACGAACAACCCTGGCTCTTCGGGGTTATCACCGGCAGGGAGACCCTGGAAAAGGTCGCGGGTCTCACCGATCACGGAACATTCATTGCAGAAGCCGCAGCCTGTTTTGCGGTATTCGGAAAGAAGAATGCGAAGTATTACCTTGAGGACTGCTGTGCGGCAACGGAAAACATCATCATCGCCCTCCAGGCCTATGGGATCGGATCCTGCTGGGTCGCCGGGGAGAAGAAGGACTATGCGGAGGCAGTGCGGACGGCACTCGAAGTACCGGAAGAATACACGCTGGTATCGCTTGTCCCTGCCGGCTACCCCCTGGACATCCCGATCCAGAAGAAAAAGCCTCTCAAGGATATCCACTTCTGTGAAAAATACCCAAAAGAATAACCTTTTTTCCCTCTCATCTTTTTATGCAGTCTGCGGCTGCATCTGCACCGATTTTGCAAAGAAGAACCCGACCACACCGAAGGTGATCAACGGGGAGAGCCAGGACGGGATGTGGTGCCCGAACGCATCGAGGACCATGATCGATCCGAGGCAGAGGATGGAGTACATCGCGCCGTTCTTCAGGAATACAAAGCGTTTTATCCGGTCGATGTTCCCGATGGTGATCTGGCGCACCACGATCGCTCCAAGGCCGTTTCCGATTATTATCAGGGGGACCGAGAGGGTGAACGCGAATGCACCGAGCACGCCGTCGATCGAGAACGTGGCATCTATCACCTCCAGGTAGAAGAGTTTCGAGAGATCGGTAAGACCGCCCCCCTTCATCTTTCTCTCCTGTTCTTCGGCGTTCTGCCGGAACCCGTGCACGATGAAGAATGCCGTTGACCCGACCACTGCACCAAAGGCCATCAGGGGGTCTTCCTGCAGTGCAAACCAGACCAGCAGGGTGAGGAGTATGGAGACGGTGGCAAAGAACCAGACCCCCTTCGACGCGATGAAGCGCTCGCCCCGCAGGCCGTAGTGCTTATCCTCGAGAAATATCCAGTGGAGGAAGAGGAAGAGCAGGAACGTCCCGCCACCCACCAGGAGCATGGGCGAAGACTGGTTGATGGCCTCTATAACGGCCGGATCGCTGGAAAATGTCGCGGTCAGGGCTCCGATTGGCCCGAGTGCAGGCGTTGCCAGCCATACGATGAGCCAGGGGAGCAACCCGCGGATCACGAAGACCGCGAACAGGATGCCCCACACCAGGAACCATCGGCGGGCCCATTCCGCCATCGTGGAGAGGACTTCGGCATTGATGATGGCATTGTCGATACTGCAGATGGTCTCGAAAAGACATAATCCGGCAATGGTCAGCAGTATCGCCAGGTAATCCATGCGCAAGAAGCTTGTCGGCTGAGGACGTAAATGTATTTTTTTATCCGGAAAACCGGATTGGCCGCCCTCAAAAGGATGTTCTTCCCGGCAAGGCTTATTAGATCGCTTCTCACATCATTGCACATGAAAAAACCGGTTCTTCAGGTCGCGCTCGACCTGCTGGATGGAAAAAGGGCGATCCAGATCGCCCGGGAATCGGTGCTCGGAGGGGCCGACTGGATCGAGGCAGGGACACCCCTCATCAAGAGCGAGGGCATGGAAGCGGTACGGAGTCTCAGGAAGGAGTTTCCCGGCCACCAGATCATCGCGGACATGAAGGTGGCCGATACCGGTGCACTCGAGGTCGAGATGGCAGCCAAGGCGGGAGCATCCGTGGTCTGCATTCTCGCGGATTCGGATGACGCCGTCATCGCCGAGGCGGTCCGGACTGCATCGGTCTTTGGTGTCCGCCTGATGGCCGACCTGATAAATGTCGGGGACCCGGTCACCAGGACACAGGAACTCGAGGCCATGGGCGTGCATATCGTGAATGCACATGTAGGAATAGACCAGCAGATGATCGGGAAGAGCTCGCTCGGGATCCTCTCCTCCATCCGCGAGGCGGTCGCCATCCCGATAGCGGTCGCAGGGGGGCTCGATGCGAAAACTGCTCCTGTCGCGGTATCGAACGGGGCCGATATCGTCATCGTCGGGGGATCGATCACCAGGTCTGCGGACGTGGAGGCCTCTACAAGGGAGATCCGCCACGCGATCGATAACCCCGGGACTGCCGCACCCGAGAGAGAGTCCCCCGAGACCATGATTCGGCAGCTCCTCTCCCAGGTATCTTCCCCGAATGTCTCGGACGCGATGCACCGGAAGGGGGCGATGTCCGGCATCGTATCCCTCTGCGGCGATGTGAAGATGGTCGGAAAGGCAGTCACCGTCCAGGGATTTGGCGGTGACTGGTCCAAGCCCGTCGAGGCGATCGATGTGGCGGGGAGTGGAGACGTGCTCGTCATAAACAACCAGGGGGTGACGACGGTGGCGTGCTGGGGGGAGCTCGCCACGTTGAGCGCCAGGACTGCCGGACTTTCTGGCGTGGTCATCGACGGTGCTGCCCGGGACGTGGACGATATCAGGAAGATGCATTACCCGGTCTTTGCACGGGCGTGTGTGCCCAATGCCGGGGAGCCGAAAGGGTACGGCGAGATAGGGTGCGAGATAGAGGCAGGCGGCCAGACGGTCCGCCCAGGCGACTGGATCGTCGGGGACGAGAGCGGGGTCGTCGTGATTCCCGGCGAGCGGGCATACGAGATTGCCCGAAGGGCGCTCGAGGTCAGGAAGACCGAGGAGCGGGTCAGGGAGGAGATAAAACGGGGCAGTACGCTTTCCACGGTCTCCGAGCTGATAAAATGGGAGAAGAAATAGAGGAATTTTTACTGGAACGCCGAGGATTCCATGATCCCTGCGCCACGTTCAAGTAACACCTGTATGGCGGACTGCACATCGTCCACGCGAAGTATGATTATGGCTGCCTCTTTTCCACTGTAGGCATAGGAATACTCGATATTGATCTGTGCGTCACCGAGAATCCTGGCAATCTCGTAGAGGCCGCCGGGCTCATCACGCATCTTCACGGCGATGACGTCCGTGAACGCGACATTGAACCCCAGGCTCCCGAGTCTCTCGAAGGCCCTGTCCGGCCTGTCCACGAGTGCCCTGACCACTCCAAAGCCGTCCGCCTCCGCGATGCTGAAGGCCAGGATATTTATCTTCTCATCCTGGAGTGCCCGGGCGATGGCCGCCAGCCTGCCGGGGCGGTTTTCGGAAAATACCGATACCTGTCTGATAACATACGTATCCATTACAATCTCCTCCTGTCGATCACCCGTTTTGCCTTGCTCTCGAAGCGCGGGAGGGAGCCTGGTTCCACCAGTTCCACGCTGACCGCGACATTGAGGGTATTTCTGAGCCGGTGTTCAACCTTCCGCCTTATGCCCATGAGATCGGTGATCTTGTCGGAGAAGGCCTCACCCGAGACCTCCACCTGGACAAGCATCTCGTCAAGCGCACCTTTCCGGTCCACGATGATCATGAAATGCCTGCCGACTTCCGGCACGCCCATGAGGGCATACTCTATCTGTGAAGGGAATACGTTGATCCCCCTGATGATCAGCATATCGTCGACCCGTCCCGAGATCCGCTGGATCCGGGGATGAGTCCTTCCGCAGGCACAGACCCCCTCTTCTATGGAGGATATGTCTCCGATCCTGTACCGAATCATCGGCAGCGCCTCTTTCTGGAGCATGGTGATGACCATCTCCCCTTTTTCGCCAGGGGGAAGCGGCTCGCCCGTCTCGGGGTCCAGGATCTCCACGTACGCGAGATCTCCCCAGACATGGAACCCGTTCTGCTCGGTGCACTCACAAAACATCGGCCCGGAGAGTTCGCTGGTCCCGTATATGTCATAGGCCCTGATCCCGAGCCAGTCCTCGATGCGTTTCCGCATATTCTCCGACCAGGGCTCTGCACCGAGAATACCGACCCGGAGAGACGTCTCGTCCCTGATGCTCACCCCCATCTCCTCGGCGACTTCACCGATATGGAGCAGGTAGGACGGGGTGCAGGCGATCGCGGTGGAGTTCAAGTCCTGCATCAGTTCGATCTGCCGCTCGGTGTTTCCGACGCTTGTCGGGAGCACGGTCGCACCGATCTTTTCCGCCCCATAATGCAGGCCCAGGCCGCCGGTGAAGAGCCCGTACCCGTAACTGACCTGGATGACGTCTCCCCGTCCAAGGCCGCAGGATACGAGCGCCCGTGCAAGGGAACTGGTCCAGTTGTTGAGATCGTTCTGCGTATAGCCGACCACGGTCGGTTTTCCGGTTGTCCCTGACGATACGTGGTACCGCACCAGGTCGTCACGGTGCGCGGTGAATATGCGGTCAGGATAGTTGTCGCGCAGATCGCTCTTGTACATGAACGGGAGTTTCGTGATATCCTCGAGCGAGTTGATCTCGTCGGGGTGGACGCCCTGCTCCTTCATCCGTTCGTGATAGAATGGGGAGAAGCTGTACAGCCGGTAGACAAGGGTCTTGAGGAGTTTGTACTGGAGTTTTTTGAGATCGGCTACCGGCATCTCCTCGATACGGGGGTCCCATATCCTGGTCACAGGCCATTCCTCCTGTCGATCACCCGTTTTGCCTTCCCCTCGAAACGGGGGAGCGTTCCGGGCTCCACCAGCCTGACGGTCGTCCGCAGCTCGAGCGTATCCCTCAGTTCCTTCACGACCTTCTTCTGGATCCTGGAAAGATCCGCGAGTTCACCGCTGAAATATTCCCTGTTGATCTCGACGTCGATTGTCATTTCATCAAGATGATTGATTCGGTCCACATATACCATAAACTGACTGCCTACCTCCGGGATCTGGAGCAGAACGTGTTCTATCTGGGAAGGGAAGACATTGATGCCCCTGATGACCAGCATATCGTCGCTTCTCCCGGTGATCCGTGCTATCTTCTTCGCTCTCCCACAGATACAGCCGTCCTCCATGAGCATGGTGATATCTCCTGTCCGGTACCGGAGAAGGGGCATCGCCTCCTTGGCAAGCGGGGTGACCACCAGCTCGCCTCGTTCGCCATCGCCGCACACCTCGCCCGTGACCGGGTCGATGATCTCGACCAGGTAACAGTCGTGCCAGATATGGAGCCCTTCGCGTTCCTGGCATTCGAAGGCGACACCGGGACCGAAGAGNNCCTCATCGAGTCGGACCAGGGTTCCGCCCCGAAGAGGCCGATCCTGAGCGACTCGAGCGGGGAGTCCATCTCCTCCGCAACCTCTGCCAGGTGCATCGCATAGCTCGGGGTGCAGTGTATCACGGTGACCCCGAAATCGTTTATCATCTCTATCTGCCGCCTGGTGTTTCCCGTTGCACTCGGGATGACGGTTGCGCCTATCGCTTCAGCCCCGTAATGGAACCCGAGCCCTCCGGTGAACATCCCATAGTTGACCATGTTCTGGAAGACGTCATCCTCTGTGACGCCCACCATGGTCATGTTCCTGGCGATGAGATCCGCCCACGTCGCAAGATCGTTTCTGGTGTATCCGACAACGGTGGGTTTTCCTGTCGTCCCGGAGGTGGTATGGATACGCACAACTTCACGGAGCGGTACGGCGAAGAAACCGAACGGGTACCCGTCACGAAGGTCCTGCTTGCGGGTAAAAGGCAGCCTGGAGATCTCATCAAGGGTCCGTATATCCCCCGGTTTGATCCCGGCCGATTTCAACTGCTTTTGATAGAATTCAACATTCTGTACCGATTCCAGGGTTTTTTTCAGTCTTTTCAGCTGAAGATCCGACAGTTCTGCCGGAGTGAGCGTCTCGATCTTCTCATTCCAGAACATAGCAATTTCCTTAATTGTTCTTCCATATCATGGATGGATTGTCTCTTCCATTCCCGTCAGGGCACGTGTAAAGGAATACGTCACGACGGTCCTGCCTCCCCTGGAGGGGTCTTTTGGAAGCATTTGCCAGGAATATATCGGTCCCTGGCACACAAAAATCTATGTCAGGTCATAGCATGACAGGGGTGGTGTGGCCGGAGAAGCGATGCATTGATGTACGATAATCATGGTACCTTATCATTTGCCCGCACGAAGATATCGAGGAAAGGGATACTTTGAACGTACCATGGCTGATTGTTCCCGGATTCGGTGCTCATATCAAGGCTACACCAAAACGGCTGGTCGTGCAGAGAGACGGTCGGATCGAGGAATATCCCATCTCCTCGGTCAGGCACCTCCTGGTGATGGGCGGGCATTCGGTTCACAGCTCGGCGGTGATCAACCTCGTCAATGCAGGAGCGAGCATCTCCTTCTTTGAGGCTGATGGCGAGCCGACAGGGTTTATCCGCCCTTTCGGGGACACCACAAACGAGACCGTCCGCGATGCCCAACGGGCTGCATTTCCTCATTCATACGCGCTGGTTATTGCACAGGCGTCAATTAAGTCCCGGATCTTCTCTGTCGAGCAGCTCCAGGAAAAGATCGGTGATACGATCCTCTACGAGGGCGAACTTGAGATCCTCTCAAAGGCCCTGTCTGAACTGGAATACCTTGTCCGCATCGACGAGATAAGGCGGATACACCGGCTTGTCTCCGATATGTATTACGAGATCCTCTCGAGGGTCCTGCCTGCAGAGCTCGGGTTCCGGAGGAGAACGACGAGGCCCCATACAGACGTCGTCAATGCCATGTTCTCGATCGGCTACGGAATGCTCTTTGGGAATGCATGCGTCGCCGCCATCGGCGCACACCTGGATCCCGGTATCGGGTTTCTCCACAAGGGAAAAGGGGCGCTCGTCCAGGATGTCATTGATCCGTTCTGCCCCACGATGGTGGATTCAAAGATTATTTCCCTCGCATCAGCCGGGATCAGCCGCGACGATTTCGACTGCACAGGGTCGAGGTGCATCCTGTCAGACGAGCTTGTGCGGTGCCTCACGCGCGAACTGCAGGGAAGCATCGACCAGGCCCGGCTCGATGCCCAGATGGTTATTCTTCGCGATTCTCTCCTGGATCGTACGGAGTTTCATATCATCCGGCAGCAGGATGCCGTCCGTCCCGGACGGGAGTAACCTCTACCTTTTTACCGAGAAATCCTCAAAAAAAAGCGGTTCATGGTCCCGGGTCTGCAAATCCCGTATGACTGCCCGCGGACAGCCGTATATCATGGATACGAACTTGTCAAGGAGCATCCGGTCACCGCTTGCGTACACTCGAACCGTCCCGTCGGGAAGGTTCATCACCTCGCCCCTCACGCTCAGCTTCACCGCTATTCTCCGGATGCAGTTCCGAAACCCAACCTTCTGTACTCTGCCCGATATCCGGATCTCTACCGTCTTCACCAAAAGCACCGAATTATTTCCAACACCTCTGGACGGGTGCCTCCTCAAGTGAAGATGGTCCGGTTCCTTTAATTATTTTTCTGACTGGATCCGGAGATGTATCTCTGCCAATATGGCATTTCTCTCCCCGTATTTTCTCATCCGGAGATGTATGCCATGATCTCCTGGTAGAGATCCCTGGCAGTATCGGGGTCATCAGATTCCACCATGACCCTGACAAGCGGCTCGGTTCCTGACGGGCGGACGAGAGCCCATGAATCCGGCCTGTTTATCCTGATTCCATCGGTCAGGTCGCAGGATTCGGATGCGTATCGCTCCACCAGGGTTGTGATGATCCGTGACGGGTCTTGAATACGGATCTTGTCCTTGATCATGTGGAAGGCGGGAAGATCCCGGACAAGCCCGGACAGTGTCCGGGGCTGACCTGACAGCAGGGAGACCATCATCGCCGCAGTCATCCCCCCGTCCCTGCAGAACTGGAATTTCGGGTAGATGACTCCGCCGTTCCCCTCTCCCCCGAGTGCGACGGGTGTGCCGTTTTTGACAAGGCCGATCATGGTCCTGGCAACATATATGCTCCCTACCGGTGTGTACACTGTGTCACATCCATGCTGGCGTGCGATCTCCTCGACAAGTCGCGACGAGCTGACGGGGGTTACCACGACCCCGCGCTCCCTGCTGCAGATGGAATCCGCGATCAGTGCAAGTTCGACATTTTCCTCGATGTATTGCCCGGTTTCATCAATGAAGACCGCACGGTCGGCATCCCCGTCATGCGCGATACCAAAGGCGGCCCCGGTTGACCGCACCATCTCTGCAAGCGGGCCAAGGCCTTCGATGGACGGTTCCGGAAGCCTGCCAGGAAAGGTGCCGTCGGCCTGTGCATTGAGCGTGAAGACCCGGCAGCCGAGCCCGGAGAGGATACGGGGGGTGGTGTTGACCGCAGCTCCGCAGCCGGGATCAACGACGACGGTCGTCCCCTTTCCGATGCCTTCTGGAAACGCCCCGATAACGGCGTCGACGTAACCGGAGACCAGGGAGCCCCCAGGGTCCTCCCTTCCGGCGTCCGACCAGTCTGCAAAGGAAAAATCGGATGTAAATATTCGCTGTTCAAGAGCGATTGTCTCCTCGTCTCCCATCTCTGTCCCGTCTGCTTCGATGACCTTCACACCGTTGTACTCGGGCGGGTTATGCGACGCCGTGATCATCGCGCCGGCAGCGAACCGGCCCCGGACAATATACTGGAGCGCCGGGGTGGGGAGTATCCCGCAGTCAACGACATTGCAGCCGGCAGCCATGAGGCCGGCCTTCATCGCACTTGCAAGTGCCGGACCGGATGTGCGGGTGTCCATCCCGACGGCGATGGTCCCTCTTCGCATGCTCCCAAGCGCCATTCCGATCGAGAGCACGAGTTTTGGAGTCATCTCTTTTCCAGTGACACCCCTGACTCCGTTGGTCCCGAAGAGCTCTTTCTTCATCTTCTGCGGTCCCATGTCAGGCCCCGGCGAGTTCTTTTCCCCAGTCATGCAACTCCTTCTTCATCCGGTCGATCGCCCTGGAGAGCGCAAAAAATGCCTCGCGCCTTTGCCGGGCGATCAGTGCAATATAGGTGATATCTTCCCCGGCATAAAGACGGCCTTTTCGATGGTGGAAGCGGACACCGAGGATTCCATCGACAGATTCCATCTCCTGCCTGATATCCTTGATCAGGTGGTCGAAATCTTCGAAAAATTCCCGGTATTCAGTTATCTTTTCTCCTGTGCGTTCCCGCACGATGCCATTGAAGGTGAGGATTGCCCCCGCCTCGCTCATGTCGCACGAGGCTTTCAGCTCCCGGACCAGCCCTTCGATCGTGTAAAAGTCGTCAAATTTCGGAAGAAGGGCCAGGACGTCAGAGAGTTTGGGGTTCGTGCACACCACGTTCTCCAGTCCTGTGGCGTCACCCATGCATATCTTGGCATAGGGCTTGCTCTTGAATCCCTCGACGATTGCGTATTGTATTCCCCTGTTGGAGAAGATCTCAAGGATGGTTTCAAGAGACGGGTCGTCTGTTATGAAGACCGATTTCTCATCGTCGATGCCTGCCGATATGCATGCTCCGCTTCGAAAAAGAACGGTTGTATCTTTATTCTCCTCGAGATCCCAGAGGTGGTGCCCCATGTGCTTGGCCACTGCGGTGGGCCCGATCTTGTGTAATTCTGCAAGCAGTTCCCTGATGAAAGTCGTCTTTCCCGTCCCCGAAAACCCTGCAACGTGGATTATCTTCATTCAATCTCCTCTCCAACTTCTTCGTCTTCATTCTCCCTCGCGCGGAGGATGGCCGCCGCCGCTACCCCCACGCTCCTCATCACGCTGGTAATCCGGTCCTCGATATCTATCTCCTCGTCGATATCAAGTGATGTCCTCTCGACCTCCAGGAGAAACCTGGCGACTTCGCTCGCTTCAAAGAGCAGGTCGTCGAGCTCTTCGGTTGTGAAGAACCCGCACATTGCCCCGTAGAAGAAGGTTGCACCCGACTTGTACACTTTCTTCTTGAAGGAGTTCCGGGCCTGGTTCACTGCCTGGGGGGTGTAGGGTTCCTGCATGAACGGCACCAGCTCGGGGAGGTGCTGGCCGATAAAGGTCATTTCAGCCCCGCTTCGTGTCCGAAAATCAGTACATAGCCGGGCAATTGCCCATTCCCGGGCAGTTATGTATGTCCGCTTCCGGAGGAACTGGTTGACCTTCCTGTAGGTTGCACCATCCACCTTCTTAAATTTTCGATATTTGCTGATATCCTGTTGCCCGAATCGTTCTCTCATCGAATACCAGGTTTGTTCGGGGATACATATTAATATATAGCATTATGTGGTTTATGAATCCTAAGCCGGGAGCCTTCTGCATGGGAAAAATAACCTGTTATCATCGGTAATATCACTAATATAACGCATTTTGGCCGTTTTTTAGTTCCTGGCTTTATTTCGTCCTACGTGTAAAACAGGAGCGGTATTGAGAAGATTTGGTATACCGAGATCATTCCACACGATAAAAAAACCAGATCCGCCAGGGCAACCACCCGGGTCCCTGGTGCCCTGTCCAGTCAGGCAGTCTCGTTCCTACGGACAGAGGGATGGAAGGGGGGTGCGTTTTTTACGGAAAAGCACCCGTCTTTTCTGTTTACCCGAAAGCACAGGATGGATCCAGGGTATATCAACCCGGTTGTCTCATCCGATCTCCGGAATGCTACCGGTCTCTCCCTCATTTCTGGCACTCTCTCATCCGATGCGGGAAATATCTCCTGTTTCTCATGAAAAGGATACGAGACCAGGTCTTTTTCCAAAAACACGAGTGGGAATAGCCCCTGACCTGATGCCAGGTCCAGGATTTTTCCGAAGAAGCGTCCGGGTTCTTCCTGTATATTGACCGTCCCTGGGTATTTTCAGGCCGAAAGAGTCACGTTTATGGGCCGGCCTGTGTTTTTTCGCCTGCCACGATGTTTGCCAGCATGAACTTTCGTTCACCGATGTAGATGGGCTTCAGTGTCATCCGGACCCTGCAGAGACTTCCGTCCCGTCTCCGGAAGTGCCAGGCAAATGACCTGGAGTTGACGGATGTCGCGGACTGGAGATGTTCAAAGAGAGCGATGGAGGACTCGGTGCCGTCGGGCTGGTACGGCGGCGACAGGTGCAGGATGGTCCGGCCGCGAAGCTCGTCCTTCGGGTATCCAAGGATCTCGCACGCTTCGCGGTTGCATTCCACAATCCGGTCTGATACGAGCATCATCCCCTCCAATGACTCTTCGAAGAGGATCCTGTACCTGTCCAGCCGCCCCTCTTTTTGCGGGGTGATGAAGATGCCTACCAGAACGTTCTGTGAATCGCTCTGCGGGAGCACGGATACCAGGACTGGCAGTCGTGAACCGTTCTTATGAATAAATGCCGTCGGTGCAGGCGGGGCAATCTCACCCTTGACGGCCCGGGCGAGAATCTCCATCATCATCGGCAGTTCTGCCGGCTCTGTGATATCCTGAAGGTAAAGCCCCGTGGCAAGCCCTTCCTCGGAATACCCGAGAAGGGAGAGCGCGGCCCGGTTTGAGAATTCCACTCTTCCATCTGAAGTGAGGATCATGAAGGGCCCGGGCATCAGACCGGTTATCTCGCGGCACCTCTCCCGGATCTCGACAGAGACGCCACGGGATTCCGCCCAGGTGTGCATGTCACGGGAATAGGCAAATATCACCCCCTTGCCCTGTGATTCGAAATAATTGAAGGTTATTTCGACCGGGAACTCTGTTCCGTCTTTGCGGGTATGTACCGAGCTTCCCATGCTCTCTCTCTTTTGGCGGAGTTCTTCGACCAGCAGGCTCCATGCTTCACGGTCCATCTTCCGGTCGATATCAGCCATGGTGAGGAGCAGGAGTTCATCGGATCCATACCCGAGTGTGTTGCATGCCGCCTCGTTGGCATAGATGAAACGCCCCCTGGTATCCAGCCAGAAGATCTGCTCGGTGGCTCTCTCCACCGAGTACCTGGTTATCTGGAGTGATATCTCTGCTTTTTTTCGTATTACCGCCTGCTTGATCTTGTGAATGAGCTCGGTAAACTGTGATCGCGGGTCCCCACCTTTCTGCAGGTAGAAGTCGGCGCCCGAGTTGAGTGCGTCGATGACCACATGTTCCCGTCCCCTCCCCGTGAATATGATGAACGGGGTCGTATCCCCGACCAGTCGGAGGTGCCTGAGAAATGCAATCCCGTCCATCCCCGGCATCTCGTAATCACAGACGATGGCATCATAGCTCCGTTCGTTCATGAGTTCCAGCGCCTCGCCGGCTGAGCAGCAGGTATCAACCTTGAGCTCTCCGCTCCGCTCCAGGTAGATCCGGGACACGTCAAGGAGGGCGGGTTCATCATCCACGAACAGGACTGTTATCATTTCACACTCAACCGGAAGGTCGGAAACGGCTTTTGCCGTGACGGTTTGTATTACCCGTTTTTTTCTTTTTCCTCAAATACATATCTAAAAATGGATGCGGCAGTTTCTCAACGGTTTTTGAGGGCTGGCCCCTGCCAGGTGAAAAAAACCGCAGGAACAGGCAGCAATTCCAGAAGAGAGGGCTCCTGAGCCACCTTCGTTACGTATAGCATCATATAGTTTATGAATTCTCCTCCATATCGTGGGCTCCTGTATCATAAAAGTAATATCTGTCGGCGTATTTTTGAATTATGCGCTCATTCCTCCTTTTTTTGGTGCAGAGTTTTCACCGACTGGTAGAGAGTTCGCGTCTGTGAATGGTCCGGGTCTCGTCCCGGGAATGTATCAAAAAAGAGGGGTTCCTCTGGTGAGGAAAAAGAGAGATCCGGAAGGTCAAACGAACGTGTTGCTCCAGATTGGTTGGCAGTTTTACCCTTCACGCGATCGATACTGCCTGCATCACAAGGTGGCACTGATACAGACAATATGAAAGGTTACGGATACGGGGTAAAAAAGGTCTCCCGGGCGGTGCGAAACTGATTTTTTTGAATATCCTGGGACCGGAGAAGGGGCTTCTCTCGGAGGAGAGGATTTTGTGGACTCTCTCATCGGTTTTCGAATCCGGAAACGGCGTAACCTGATTCGACAGGGAAAAATAAACGCCATGCGGCCTGATTCGAACTCATAGATATGTGGAATGTCCCCATCTTCTCTCTCGCTGAAACATCATCCTGAATGGCAGATTCGGGCTTGGAGAACTCTCCTGAAAGGTACCGGTACATATTTCGAAAGAGATTGTTCTACACGTCTGAATCCTGGATCCCAGGTGTTGCGGAAAAGGACCGGGGCGGTCTTTCCGGCAGGTTTTCGCGATGGAGCATGGGAAGTCCTCTCCAGGGAGCAATCCCCGGATTAAGGGTTTTTTGTGATTGAATCCTGCCGGTAGTGAGCCATGGGCGATGCAAGATTTCACCAGGCACCGGGGATATGCATCCCCCCGATTACAGCTCTGATCCTGTATCCCTGTCAATGCATGGACGATAGGTACCGCATCGATAGAATTCCCGGGAGCAGATGTTCCGGAGATGATAATGATGATTTCATATCCGGCATCATCTTCCTGGAAGCATGTGCCCTATGAGGACCAGGTGAAGACATACTCCCGGGAGGAGGATTGATGATCCGTGAGTTGCTCCAAAACTGCGATTATTCACCCCCATGATGATTCAGAGGAAATTTTGCCGCAACTCTCCATGAACCACGGAGAGACAGGGACCGGACGATTGAGACCGCCCCGATGCCTTATTCAAAGAAGAAAACCCGTGTTTCATCCTGTAAAGAAGGCGGGTCCGGTGGTCCGGAATGTCCAGGCCCTTTGCCGGAATTGGAAAGATCGTGCCCTATCTACAGCACTATCCTCACAATTTGTTCTGCCCGAAGCCAAGTTCATCAGGAAACTCGCGACCAAAAAAAGATCTGGTGCGGGTTTCTTCCGTTTCTGTCATTCTGTCCCATGGTTTTTCGATACAGGGGAGATGAAAAATCAATAATCTGTACCAGCACGGATCTCTCCCGGACAAAGGGAGATTCCAGATTATCGTATCCAAACCCGTTCATTCCAGTCGTTGCCGGCTGGTGAAGGAGAGGCCTGATATCATTTTTAGCCTCCTCACTGTTTCCTGTGGGCGGAATGAAATTACCTGTTCTTCAGAGGTATCCAGACTTCGTCATTGATCCGCCGCCGGGGCGTCCTCACATCACCCATATCCGATTGCTCAAATTTTGACTGTGAATCAGCCTCGAGGTATTTCTAATGAAAATAGGGTTAATTTCTGAATTCATACGTGATCAGGATCCTTTTTCTTGAGGTAGACATTCGCCTCGTGATGAGCTCATCAAGGGTCAGGCTTTGAGGGATTTTAACAGAAATAAAGTGAGAAGAACGCTTTGGTAGATATTGAGGGTCAGAATAGAGTTCATCATTCGACACGAGATGCCAGACAATTGTAATGATCTTTCTTGCGAGAGCAATGATCGCCTTCCCCGATCCGAGCATTTTTTTCTTACGTTCAAAGAAGACCCTCAAGCTGTTCAAACGGCATCGAGAAGCAGCCCGAGCAATTTCTGTCAGGATCCATCGCACATGAACTGATCCGCGTTTGGTAATGGAGCCGGTATGCAGTTTATCTGCAGATTGAGCTACCCGGGGAACGATCCCCACCCAGCTCGCCAGTTTATCTGCCGATGAAAAGTCAGTGATATCACCAATCTCGGCAAGCAGGGTACGTGCCCCAATCTCACCAATTCCAGGTATGGACATGAGAATCTCCATCTCGCGG
>DAWO01000101.1 GCA_002509485.1 Methanolinea sp. UBA477 | reverse complement strand
GATATCAGGATGGTGAAATTGCAGCAGAAAATATCCGGTACATTCAGAAGTGAGGAAGGTGCTGCTAACTTCTGCAGGGTGAGAGGATATATCTCAACAGTGAAGAAGCATGACATCCCGGTCCTGGCTTCTCTTGTGGGGGCATTCAAGAGGGAACCATTCATCCCATCCGCCGCTCACAGATCACACTGAACAGTTACCGGCACTCATAATACTTAATGCTTATATTAATGTTTCACAACTTCTACGACTTGCTATCAGTTCACTTTTTTTTAAAATCCTTCGTGGATACCCGGTTTCCCTTAATAATTCTGCATTCCGGATTGAATCCGTTGGGGAGGAAACCGGGAAAAAAGGGGAATGGATTTGAAGAGAGGAACAATGACCGAGGTAGGACTGGTTGTCTGTAATCTCCTGTGATTAGATTATGCCACCTTCATCTCCCTCTCTTCCGAAAGCGTGCAGTTGAGGGCGTTGTCCCAGGCAGCAATCTGATACCGCACATTCTTGTTCCTGAACTCCTCCAGGCTGACCGACAAACGGCCTCCCGTCAGATTTTCAAAAAGGCGCCTCACAACGGAACCGTTCACCAGGAGATCGATCCTCGCGAGCTTGTGGTTGCATGGTATCGGCTCCGATGCCGTGTATTCGAACAGGTAACCCTGGTGCTCCTTCCGGCAGGAGACCGTTACATTTACCGGCGCATTAAAGTCTTCGTGTGTCCTTGCATTCCCCATCCCCGCCTGGAGCGGATAGCTCCCCGGATCACAGCCGGGATACGTCTCTCGCAACCATCTCTTGTGATTGGTGAATGCATCGAACCCTTTCAGGTCGATATATGCCGGCTTGTTGATCCCGATCCCATCCCTGAATGCCGACTCGATGAGGGGAATCGAATCCAGCTGGAAACCGGCAAGCAGCGTCTCGACCGTGTCAATGGCGACCGAATCCTTTGAACAGAGGATCGCATTCATAAGGATGAAATCGGTCTTGGCATCCCAATCGTCGACGTTGTTTGCCGGGCCACACCGGTTCCCGGTAAGGGCATCCATGATCACGAAATCGAACCCGCGTGCACGGTTCATCGCACACAGGTAATCAAGGAACTGGCGGATATCGCCCGTACCGAATCCGTACCCGGCATGCTCCTGTTTCTCAAGGAGGCCGAGCATTGATCCCCAGTGGAGTTTGAGCGCCCCGGTCATGCCGCAGAAGCCATGGCTTTTCAGAATCGGGATCCCTATGTACACATCGCAATAGTCTGCCTCACCCTGTGCCTGTTCCTTCGTCCGGAGGAATTTTGGGAGCCACACCTCGCACCTCCCCCGGATCGGTTCCTCGATGACGGTCAGGAACCGCTCCGATACCGGAACTGAATCAAGGTTGACGAGCTCTGCTCCGGACCCTCCATCGAGTACCCCGTCGGCATCGTAATCGTAGCAGACATCGTTCTCATCAACGGTTTTCCCCGCACTCCGCTGTAAGCGGGCATAGTGAAAACTTTGCGGATTTTTTTTATCTGAGGGATCCTTTTCAGGAGTGAATGTTGTATCGATGACCTTCAGGTCCGCGGTTCCACCAAACCCGATGATCTCCCGGACTTTCCCCGCGACGTATCTCACAATCCGCGGGTCCGAGATGATCCCCCGTCCCTTCTCCCCTGGCAGGCCCTGGCCTGGCCCGACGATGTTGACCTTGATCACCACCCTGTCTCCCGGCCTGACGATCGCCGAAAGGCCTCGCGGCCCCAGCACCTGTGCAACTGCATCATCGATAAGACCCGGGATCTCTCCATCGGCTGGCTCCCTCATCATGCATGAAAATCCCACGACCGGTAAGGGATAATCAGGGAGAATGTTCCGGCGGGTGCTGGTATTCTCATACACCGCTGCAATGGTAGTTCCCCGAACACCACTGATGGGGAGCTGTTTCAGATCAGCGTGAATTTTCTCCCATCGACGACTGATATCGCTGGAATAATGAACGCCCCCGGAAGGGGACGTGCTGCCCGCATCAGAACAGGTGTTTGATGCCGGATCATCAGATGTATTCATCACGGTAAACCTCTTCGATCAACAATTAGATCATCATAATTAATAATCACTCTTGTTAAAGATTCTTTGATTCTTTATACCCGTCGTTCAGCAGTTCCTGCACGGGCGGCAGAAACTAACAGGCATGGTTTCGATCGTTGAAAGGAGAAGATGATGAGCAATAGAAACTATTACCCGGATATGGTCTGTATCGTGACCGGGGCGAACTCCGGTATCGGGTATGGACTCTGTGAAGAGCTTTTGTGGAGGGGTGCGAGGGTATTACATGGCCGGGCGGGACCAGAAGAAAATTGCTGCTGCCGCCGGCAAACTCTCGGTATACAGAGATCGGGTACAAACGCTTTTCGTAGATGTTACGAAACAGGAGCAGGTGCAGAAGGTACGAAACAGGAGCAGGTGCAGAAGGCGATTGAAAGCACTGTGTCAGAAACAGGCCGGCTGGACATGCTGTTCAACAATGCCGGGATCTTCAAGCCCATGCTGTTTGAAACCGGTACTCTTGACGACTGGAAAACCATGATTGATACCAACCTGTGGAGCGTAATCTACGGGGTGCATGCTGCAATTCCGATCATGCTCAGGCAAGAATCCGGCCACATTGTGAACACCTCGTCACTGGCCGGCCTCGTGCCATACCCGATGCAGGCGATCTACGATACCACCAAATATGCAGTCGTCGGGCTGTCAGAAAGCCTGCGGTACGAGTATGCAGAGAAAGGGATCAGGGTCTCGGTTATCTGTCCCGGGGATATCGCAACCCCGATCTTTTCCAAGCTCGTAGACAGCAATGGCCAGGGAGCAGCGATCCCCGCAGAATCATATCCCGTTGACAAGGCAGCATCCTATACCCTCGATCATGTCGCAGAAGGTGACGGGCGAATTACCGTTCCGTATGAGCCCAATCACCTTATCTATGGGGGGTATATCCTCGGGGACAAAAACGTGGAAGAATCCATGCTGAAACATGCCCATGACCACAGGATCCGGTTCGAAAAGGAGGGCCGTTTTCTCTAATCTACGCCATTGGGGGCAGAAATGATGACTGAAATCAGATCCAAGGACGATGGGAACACAAATAAACCGGATCAGCCTTGCCGGTCTGGACATGATACTCACCTCTATGGCGGTGAATTTGGATGAGCAATGCGGACATACGACAGGAGCCCTCTGCTCAGCAACAACTGCAGCCCTATATAGCGAAGAGAGCGGAGATCGATCTCTCCATCGAGGTTGTCCTGCTGGTAGTAGGGGGGGTGTTCTTCCTCCTCTTCGGGGTGCTCCTCTTCCTGATCACGAGGGGGATGCTCCCTTACAGCGAGGCCAGCATGTACGGGCTCTTTGTGGTCTTCGTCTCGATGCAGATCATCACTATGGGTAAGACACCGTTCGGAGACTTTCTTCGCTCATGGTTCATCGTGATCATCGGGCTTATCACCGCGATGATCGGTACCCTCGCGATCTTCTTCCCCGGGTACCTGAGCGTCGAGATCCGTATCCTTGCCGCCCTGATCGTCTTTTTCACCGGAGCCCTGGGGCTGCTGCAACTGTTCACCGCGAGGGATAAGGCCAGGATATGGATGAAGGTCCCCGGGATCCTGCAGCAGTTGACTGTCGCCTGTGTCCTGGTCTACACCATCGAGCTTTTCCTGGGCATTATCACGCTGCTCCCGGGAATCGTACCCAATCGGCTAACAGCAATGATGTGTCGCATCTTTGGCGTTTCCCTCTTTTACCTTGCCTGGTGCATCCACGTGGTACACCGGCAATATCGCCATGGGGAGAAGACAGCCCCATCGACACCTCCATCGAAGAGCGGATTCTGCCTTTTACAGGAAGCATCCCTGACAGTAGGAAATACCTTCAACACCTACCAGGGATGTCTCATGATCCTTCTTGGGTTTCTCGTCCTTTTCAATATCCTTGGCATTTTTCCTTCGTTCAATTCAGACGGCCAGATCGGGCTGCTCCTTGTACTGACCTCTCTCCAGTTACTCGCCCTGGGCCAGTTCGTGGGAAGCCAGGTGACCCGGTCGTGGCTGGTGCTTGCGGTTGGGATACTCTGTGCCGCCGCAGGGATCTTCTCGTGCATCGTCCCTGGGATCCTGACCGGGATTATCCTGCCGATTCTCGGCCTCCAGAACATCACCACAGGGGTGGTGCTCCTGGGAACGCAGATCGTCGCGCCGACCCTGTACGGGATACGGCATCGTCCCGCCGAACCAGTTATGCTCCCGCAAATCATCAGGCGACTGTTCCTCGTCCTTATGCTCACCGGGATCATGACGATCGTGTTCGGCATCAACATGATTGCTCCCGTCTTCCTCCCGAACCTGCTCGGGATGGTCGTCTATGCCATCCTCCTCCCTCTCCTCATCATCATCATGGGGCTCCTCTCACTGATCCTTGTCTCTATCACCCGGAAACTCCAGCGGGGTGCTGCAACCCCGTCGTGAAGGGAGGGGTACTCTCTCTTTTCCTGTCGTCATGGACAGCCCCTTTTTTCGATCGAATCAGGACCTGCTGATCTTTTTAGGGATTTCTTCGACAATTTTTCCACGATTCTCTTAAAATTGTCGCCAGAACTATCAGTTTTTATGCCAGCATACGTTTCGTACAGCAGGATCCTCCGATCATACACATAGAGCGAAGACTCTGGCCCGCATTCAGGACGATTCCTTGTATTGTACTCTATTCTGTTCCGTTCAAATGAGGACCCGTGCCCCTGCACCATGCAGGATAATCTCCCCTTCTGCCAGGACGGACCGGATCACCTTCTTCACAGGGAGCGAACCGAGGGCCTTGATGATATGGTGCTGCCGTGGATTCTGCATCACGGAAAGCTCCGTCCACGTAAGGGTGCCCTTTCCTGCACATGCCTTTTCCACTTCCATCTCCTGCGGGAAAAGGATAAACTGGCTTAAGTCCGCTCCCGGAGCCCCGACCTTTGGAATATACCTCCACCCGATAGATTCAAGCGATTTGAACTGGAGTTTCGCTTGTTCCAGATCCTTCCCCGCGAGAGGGCTCCCTGCTTCAAACGTCATCGTAAGGAAGGTATTCCCTTCGTAACTTACCGACGTGGCATAATTTGGCCGGGAGATATGCAGGTCCTCGATATCGGCAAAGATCTTCGGCACGCCTGTCTGCTCCCGCCCGGTAAGGATAGGGTCGGTCCTGTTCTCCCAGGTAACGAGAGAGTATGCGGCATCAATGTGGTCCTTTTTTCCGTTGAACCGTACGGGTGCAGACACGCTCACCAGGTTGTAATGCCCCCCACCCAGCCAGTTGATCTCGGTCAACTGGTTAAGGGCTACCTGCACTTCCGGTGCACGGAGTTCGAATTCTTCCGGGATGTAGCGTTCGAGTTCTGCACGTTCGGTATCAAAGGACACCGCCAGCATCGTTGCCTTCTGTCGTGCTTTACAGGACGGATCGAAAATATCGCCCCCAAAATGGACGGGCATCAGATATGCAGAGTCTTTTTGCAGTCGAAACATGGTAATCACCCAACTATTCCCACTGAACGTTAAAAAGATTATTCAATTTTTTTCCTTCAATCAAGCCTTGATGTATTATTGAAAAGAGGAGAGAACATCTATTAACCCGGCTGGCTTAGGTTTTTATCTTAGAACTTCGAATAAAAAGTATGAGCGGGTTTGGAGACTATTTTCTCGATCAGGAATACCAGAAGATT
>DAWO01000007.1:590-9260 GCA_002509485.1 Methanolinea sp. UBA477 | reverse complement strand
ATAATTAAGTGGTACTTTTGAAAGGAGTTCGCAAAGTGAGATTATCGATATCTGCACCATCTAACAGGCTGGAATATCCCGTTGAGTGAATTTATCAAGACGGTAAGTCCCGAGGACTACGAAACTATGCCCGAACCGATAAAATCCTCACAGGCAAGGCCGATGTTTGGAGATGGCCACAACACAAGGCAAGCCGGGACATGGTTCTACGATTCCGGGCACCACATGTGGACGAGCCCGGAGGGATACGTCTACAACGGAGACCTCCCCCCCTACCAGTGGCTCGTATCTAAAGGCTGGGAAGAGTACGCAGACTGTCTCCCTACGGCACCGGCCGGCGCACCGTTCCCCGCACCGTCCTACGCAGGCATCCCAAAGAACACCCTGCCCATCGCGAAGATTGACCTGGAGGAGCTGGACCGGGTGTATGACTATTACTCTGACAAGTTGATGACGATTGAAGAGTTTTACGAGTTGATCGTCCCCATCCCGGACGCCATCTATGTCAATCCCAACAAAATGGGCGACTGGGACTGGACCGCCGAACTGAAATCAGCACTCTCCCGGCTCGGTCTCGACGCAAACATTGCAAACACCCGGCTCGGGTACGAGATGTCGGGCGACACGATAACGATGGTCGGCATGACTCCCGCGAAGGTGATGAAGGAATGGACGCTCACGAAGTCGAACGGTGGTTGGACCTGTGATACAGCGGACGAGGATGAACTTGACGACCTGCTCTTCGTCCTGGAGAAGATCGGGGTGATCAGCGGATCGGCTTCATCGTCTCCCGTCCAGTTTGATAAAGAAGCTGTGAAGAGCAGGCTTTCGGGAAGGCTTGATGCAGCGTCCCGGTCATCGGCAGGCACCAGCACCATTCTTCAGGAAATGCTCCGGTCCAGAACCGGGACATCATCCTCCGCTGCAATCACCGAGTTTTCCGGGATAGAGGTGCCGGAGAGTGAAACTTCTACCAAACCGGCGGATTTGACGATCGATCGAGAAGACTGGGAGGAGCGTGTCTCACAGTTCACCGCCGGGAAAACTTCAACATCGACGGCTGAATCTATTACCCAGGCGGTACAGAGCCCATCTACGAGATCGGGTATCATCTCCCAGGCAAGATCTGGGATATAATTCTCTGCCAATTTTTCCGGGACCGGCACTCCTTACACCTGAAGAGGGCGGTCGTCTTCAGGAAAAACGGAACGAATTGAATATCTCGGAGAATGATTGAAAGGTTAAATCAACGAGAACAACATCATTATTTTATAATCTGTAAAACATTACTACTACCAGTATGAGTGAGCAGGCTGTGCACGGACCTCATAAGTCGGAATGGATTACCATCTCAATTGATGAATATGAATCCATGCAGCGTACTATTGAAGTCCTTTCGGATCCTGACCTTACAAACCAGCTCAGGGAAGGGAAAGGAAAGAACGCCCCGACCAGGGATTTCGAGGAACTTGCCGGAGAATTAGGAATTTAGAAGTCGTCTTTATGTTTGATAGCTTCGATAATCACTTCCTTTCTTTCGATATCAATGGTATAGAGAATCCTGAATTTCCGTTCAAAATAGATCTCCCATAATCCATGAAGAGACCCCCTCAGGGGCTTCCCATGAATGTCAGGATTTTCGGACAATTTTCTGATTTTCTGGGCGAATCGTTTCTGGATCTCCTTATTATAACCCTTCAGTCAGTCCTCTGCGGGCCTCCTGATAACGATACGATACCCATTCACGCTTACCATATATCGTCAAGAGAATAAATAATTGCAACTAACGAGATCGGATATCATCTCGCAGGCAAGAGGGGAGAGATAGGCTTCCTCTTTTTTTGTCACAATTCCTGAAACCAAATTCACTACAGCTGTGAAGATTCATCTCGCCATGTGGACCTTTCACATGACGGCGACATCACCTGCCAGGATCTCGAAGGCACGTGTCAAATATCTTCCTGCTCATGAAATATCTGGCCTTCGAACCGGAATACTTCGATCTCCCGCTCTTTCCAGCACCCTGCCGAGAGCCCGGCCTTCATGCACGTGTGGTCGAGGAATTCCCGGGCGTCCCAGCTGTACTCCGGCGCCACCTGGGGAAGCAGGAGCCCGGATCTCCCATAGCCATTGACAATCAGGCCGTGCCGTCCCACCTCGACCTCCGCCGGCCTCTCGAGCGGTGATACATCTATCCGCTCCGGCGGTGTCAGAACAGTGACCTCGACGGTGATCGAACCAAGCTCGGCGGCCTGTACGGGAGGAAACCTCGGGTCCTGCTGCGCCGCCGAGAGTGCAGCTTCGCGGATCGCCTCTCCGAGCGGAATCATCGGGTAGGGAAACCCGATGCACCCCCGCAGCTGGCCTGCTTTCGTGAGAGTCACGAAAACACCGCGTTTCTTCGCAAATACCGGTGTGAGCGCCGGAACCTTGGCCTCCGTTCCACCGATGGTTCGTTCAAGCGTGGCACGTGCGAGCGACACGGCCATCTCTCCTTCTTCGCGTGTGAGGGTCTCCATCATCAAGGGTAAATAGTGAGCTCCCCTATTATATAGGGAGAGGGAGAGTGCGGCTGACGGCGGCGGCAACGCCGCTGAGGAAAGTCCCCCCACCTGCTGAGCACGCAGCCATATGCAAGTATGGGTGGCGAGAGTCACGGCAATGGCACAGAAACGACACGGCCTGCTCATTCGCGATGATACGACCGAGCCCGGATCCCGGGCGAGAAGTGCGCGAGCACGAGATAACTCGTTGAGTATGGGGGCAGGAAGCGATGAAACGGTGAATCCCTGCGGGTGCAAGCCAAAACAGGGCAAGAAGGTCGCTCAGTCACCGCCCGGGTATGGCGCATAGCTGAATGCCGCACCGAACAGAAGGGGGCTTACTCCTCCCACTCGTATACATCGTGCAGGCTATACTTCTTTTGACATAATTATATCAGATATTATGCATCATAGTAATCCAGATGCTCATCCCAACTCCCGAAGAGCTCAGGGCAAAGAGGGAATCACTCGGTATTCGCCAGGCCGAACTTGCCAGGAGGGCGGGTATCAGCCAGTCGATGGTTGCACGTATCGAGGCAGGAAATGTCGACCCCCGCGTCAGCACTTTAAAAAAGATCGTGAACGTCCTGAACGCCTCCGTCCGGCCGAAGGTGACTGCCGCCTGTGTTATGAACAGGCCGGTCATCTCTGTCCACCCGGAGGATTCCATCAACCGTGCCATCGAGATCATGGACCGGGACAACATCTCCCAGATCCCGGTCATCGAGGACGGTGTGCCGGTCGGGTGCATCTCTGAGACGGCAATCGTGGATGCCCTGAACCAGCCCGCACCGCACCGGACCCATTCCCTTGTCAGGCACTACATGGAGCCGGGCTTTCCGACGGTCTCGCCCGACACAGATATCGAGACCGTGGTCAGCATACTCCAGAACAATCACGCGGTGCTCGTGATGGAGTCGGGAAAGGTGAACGGAGTCATCACCAAGCACGACCTCATCTCGCTGATCGCCGACCACTAGAGAAGAGACACGAGGTCACGCAATACTGCGATCGGTGCCTTCGCCTTCACGACGCCCGATGCCAGGAGGACCCCGCTCGTCCCGAGGTCGAGCGCGATCTTCACGCATTCGCCGGACTGGATCCCGGCACCGGTCAGAACTTTTACCCCCGGATTCACCCCGGATACCGCCTCGACCGACTTTGTTATGATCTCGGGGTTAGCCTTCGATACCGAGACGCCGCTTCCTATCAGTTCCGGCGGCTCGATGGCGACAAAGTCAGGGTTCAGGGCGGCCGCGGCGGCGCTGGTCGCAACGTTGTTCGAGCATACCACCGAGACCAATCCCGTGTCCCGGAGCGAGGCGACTGCAGAGTCTATCTCTGCGAGCGTGAGCCGGCGTTCGGAATGGTTGACAAGTGAGCCTGTCGCCCCGGCATGTTTCAGCGCATATGCCGGGATGTGACCCGTATGGGCTCCCGGATCGGCACCGTCGGTGTGCTGGGCATAGACCGGGATGTCGTAATGGACACTCAGGGGGTGGATATCCATGAACCCCGGGGCTATCCCGATCGTAACTCCGCTCTCTTCGGCCACCTGCTGCGCCGCACCGGCGATACCGTGAGCACGCTGCCCTGTTCCTTCCGTGTATGTCTTCAGGTTGATGAGAATGAACGCGTCTGCCATCTGCATTTCACTTCCGTGGTTGAGAGATATCGCGTCTGGATTAAAGAAGGTTGTTCCCAGGGATCCGGTCTTTGAAAACAATGGCTCTTCGCGAGCTGGTGTGGGCAGGATTAATAAACCGGACATCATATGGGACTGTTCGCCCCCACACCCCCATGTGCGATCCCCGCGCCGTCGCCCGAAGGACGCCCCGAGGCTGATTCACAGTCATATTGGGTATGATTTATGTGAGGACGCCCCGGCGGCGGTTGTGAGTGACTGAACTGGTATGGAGATAACGATTCGATTCAGTCTCCCCACACAAAACAGCGAGGAGGCAAAATAATACAAAGCCCTGACCGACCGGTGACGGATCATCGGTCTTCCATCAGTCAAGGAGTCCCCTGGCGAAGTATCCTGCAGTAATCCCGCCCCGGGCCATCTGTTTTACACGGGTTTTGTAATCATCCACGATCCGGTGATCCCGGTAACCGTCAGAGGCGACCAAGGCAAGCGCTCGTCTGTAGACTGCGGTCATCTCGCGGGCATAGTCCTCACCCCGCCCTCTCGCGTCGATTGCAAGGGAGTATACTCCTGCATCGGCCAGGAACGGAAGGTGATCGACAAGGCAGGTCTCGGCAGAATTCCAGACACGGGTCCGGCCCAGGTTGTCCCTGTCCACGGGAAAGACCTTCCCCGTCCTGTCACGCAACCCGTATGCAGGGAATGCCTCCAGGCTGTACCCGCTCTCCGGAAGAACGGTTCCAAGGAGATCGTCCCTGCTCACCATGGCCAGGAGGTTCCCCTCCACGAACACTTCCACCCGGGGACCACGATCCCCCAGCGTCGATACAAGCGAGCGTACCTGGATCCCCGAGAGCTCGGGCGAGAGCGTCAGGCATGAGAAGGGCGGCGAGAGCGAGTGCGCCGTCACGTGGTTGAAGACATTCAGGCCCTGTCCGCCATACAGCCTGATCTCCTGGTTCTCTTCCCTGATTGCCCCGGCGAGTCCCGGGTTCTCTGCCATGATCCCATGGAGACCCTCATCGCTGGCGGGCGCAATGATCGGGAGGGCATGGTCGATGAACTCCGGTGGCGGGACAGCCGGCCACTTCCAGACAGGCAACACGTCGGAAGCCCGGCATATCGGGATCACCCGGGAGATCCCGTCAGCGATGGCACCCGGTTCCCGGGCGGCAGGCTCNNAACCCGTCTCTCCCCGGCACCTGCACCTGGAGCACAGGTGACAGACTCCAGGCGACGGGCTATCCCGGCAGTTTCCGCATCATCCGGCCGGAACCGGTTTAGGAACGCGTCCCGTACCTTCGCATAAAATTCCCTCCTGAAACGGTTCAGTTCGCCCAGCGGGATGAAGAGATCGCCATTGTAGTTGATAGAACAACCCTGGATCTCGAAGACGGGATCGCCCGTCTTTCGCAGCTGCTCTTCGATCTGTGATTGCGAGAGAGGGGCTGTACGGGCCCTTTCCGGGACAAAATCCGCCTGGTGCACCACGACAATGTCGCCGGAACCGGTCTGGATGATTCCTTCCAGAACTGGTGGACCGCCCGGCAGGAGATCGAGTGAGAGATCAAGCGGTATCCGGAACCGGCGTGACATGGTCCGCACCTGAGCTCTCGTTCCAATACCGGGACTGCTTGTGACATAGACCAAAAGGCCCTTCCTGCATCGGATCATCCGTGGGAGGCCGGCCATGCTGATGACGAGCCGGTTCCCGCGGAGCATGCCGTCCTGTGTGAGGATATACCCGGAGACCATTCCTGACCGTGGATCCTCCACCGCAATGCCGTCTCCTTTCACCGGCACGTACCCGTGCTTTGGGAGCACCGTGAAGCTGCCGAGTGCCGGATTGCAGGAGACGACCTCCCCGATAAAGAGGCCCCGGTTGTCAGGCCTCTCCCTCCCCATCAACCGGGTACCTGTCTCTCCTGCCAGGTAACCCCCGGTAAACCCCCGGGAAAAGATGATGGACATGTCATCCATATCCTCTGTCGAGGGAGTCCATGCCCCCACCCCGATCCGGTCAAGCGCGTTCCGGTAGGCCGAGACGACAGTGCCCACGTATTCAGGCGATCTCATCCTCCCCTCGATCTTGAGGGCGGCGATATCCCTGCGGGTGATCTCCCAGAGGAAGGGATAGAGCATCAGGTCGCGGGTAGAGAGGAGGTACCGCACGGAAAGCGGGATATCTTCCGCCCCGACGGGACGGCCATACCGGTCGATCGCTGCTCCCAGGAGGGAGTACGGTTTCCTGCATGGCTGGGCGCACATGCCACGGTTTCCGCTCCTCCCGCCGATGGCCGACGAGAGGAGACACTGGCCGGAGAAACAGTAGCATAATGCCCCGTGAACGAATATCTCGATTTCAGGCCGCTGGCGTGGATCGAGTGCCAGTATCCGGTCGAGCTCGGAGAGCGTGGTCTCACGGGCAAGGATAACCCGTTCGAAACCGGCGTTTTTGGCCCACATTACTCCTTCCCGCGAATATATCGTGGCCTGCGTGGAGGCATGAAGCGGGAGATCCGGGACGATATCCCTGATCATCCGTGCAAGGCCCACGTCCTGGACGATGACTGCATCAGCCCCGATGGAATAGAGATCGGCCACGTATCGGGCCGCACCTGTGAGTTCGTCGTCGTTTGCAAGGGTGTTTACCGTGACATGGACTGCAACCCCGTGCATGTGCGAGAGATCGATTGCATCGGCGATCTCTTGCAGTGAGAAATTCTCCGCATACTTCCTCGCGCCATACTCCTTCCCGGAGAGATAGACCGCATCCGCTCCGGCATTCACCGCTGAAACAAGGGCTGCCATCGAACCTGCGGGGGCAAGCAGTTCGGGTATCGTATTCGGTCTCTCATCCTCCATGTGCCGTTTCGCCTGTATCCAGGGTATCAGATGGGTAAAATGTACTGATGCGGAATCAGATTAAATACTACTGCACCCCCATATCACCTTTCAATGAAGATAGCCGCATCTGTCTCGGATCCTGGCCTCATCCGGGAGGCTGTAGTGCATGGAGCCGATCTAATCGAGATACGGCTCGACCTGATGGACGGGATCCCGCATGAACGGCTGGTATCCGTGTTGAAGACCGTCGATATCCCGGTCCTGCTCACGCTGCGAAGCGCGGATGAAGGAGGCCAGTTCGGTGGTGATGCAGACGAGTGGTGGGAGACGATGGAGCCGCTCATCCCTGTCGCTGCGATGGTCGACATCGAGCAGCCGTTCGCCCGGTATGCCCCCCGGGTGCGGGAGATGGGAAAGACCGTGATAGCGTCGTTTCATACCAGCCAGATGCCCGGACCAGGAGAGCTGGAGACCATCGGAAACGCACTCCGCACCTATGGACATATCCCGAAAATTGTCCCGAAACCACGTGATACCAGGGATCTGATCTCTCTCTTCTCTTTCACCGAGCACTCCCCAAAACCGGTCATCACGAGTGTCATGGGGGAGGAGTTCCGGTTTGCACGAATCATCATGGCGTTTTTCGGGTCAGAGATCATATTCTCGTACGTCGGGACGCCCGCCTCCCCGGGGCAGTATCACGTGAGGGAGGCAAGATCCCTGCTCGAGGGGCTGAAGTGAACATCACCCATTTGTGAGGATGCTTGCGAAGAGAACATTTTTTGATAGGATCGGATGTTTCTGGGGGTTAAACCACACTTGCCCCTCTCCGTTTCACAGGATTCCATTCAGGGGGTAAAGCCGCCTTTTCATCTGATACAACTCAGACGCTCCCGGGGACTGCGCTCCTCTTGCCCCTATAGTTGTGTCGGACCCCAAAAATGTGATAGAGACTGAATTAGGGGGTGTGATTTGATCTTCCTCAAATCCCGTTCTACCCTGCCCCGTGGATATCGTCTGCGGGGGTTCAGGGGGTGCAANNACTTAACCTGAGACGCTCCTGGAGACTGCGCTTCGCTTGTACCTGCCACCCTTCGTGTGCTCGGACTGCGTCCTCTCTGCGGCATCCTCCACAGGACGATAGATCCTGTATCAGGGGGTTCTTGAACTCTAAACAATCCAAAGTTCATTTTCCTCCATGGTGAAGCATGTTCTGCAAACCCCCCTGTCCACCCAGCCCAATAGATATCGTTTGCAGGGCTGCAACCCTAGGTCAACATGCAATTTAAGACACTCCCCGGGGCAGCGCCCTATCATAGCGGGGAACCCCAAAAATGTGATAGAGACTGAATTAGGGGGAGCGGAGATCAACCCTGCCCACCAGATATCGCCAACAGGGTAATTCAATATGGGGTTAAAACCCCCTCCTGCCATCTTGTTGTTTATTCAAATTGAATCACAGAGAGATGCGGACACACCCAGGGACTGCGCCCCGCTTGACCCCGCCACCCTTCGGGTGCTCGGACTGCGTCCTCTCTGTGGCGTCCCCCACAGGACGATGGAGACTGCATCGGATTTGACAATCAACCCTGCCCACAGGAAGAGGGTCGGGAGGGGGTGAAAAACCCCTCC
>DAWO01000007.1:0-505 GCA_002509485.1 Methanolinea sp. UBA477 | reverse complement strand
ATGTCCCCCGTTCCCGTCGTCGTAAGCGTGATGAAACTGTAGTAGAGCAGTCTTGGATATGCATGCAGTGGTTCTGAAAAGAGTGACCCCTCAAACGCGAAGGATCCGGGCCAGAGGTTCTCGACCAGGAAATATGCCGTTGCAAAGACGAACCCGACCAGGAGGTAGACACAGACGGCTCCCGAGATCGTCCGGCTGGAGATCTCGTCGCTCCGGAGCAGGTCAAAGAGGATTACGAAGACCACGAACGAGTAAAAGAGAATCATCAGGGCGTACTGCAGGACAAACCCCGAAAAGATTCCAAACGCAAGGAAGAGAATCCCGCCTGCCACTGACCCGAGGGCGATGCAGGTGGCGGCAAGTACCGGCACGCGGCGCTCGCACAGCGCATAGATCCCGGAAAAGAGGATGACGAACATGAAGGCGGTGAGCAGGACGGCCCCGATACCGGGACTGGCAAATAGCGGGGAGAACGAGATCACGATGATGAGGGAGAGAAAGAGAA
>DAWO01000008.1:343-17770 GCA_002509485.1 Methanolinea sp. UBA477 | reverse complement strand
GTGACGACATCCACCTCTTTCAACGCACCTTCCTCGCCAAGTTCCTCGACGATAAAGGGCATCTCCTCTGCGGTTACGACTCTTACGCTTCCATCATGGATCTTCCTGTTGATCTCCCCGATGGATTTGTGCATACTGACAATATTCTTTTAAGAATATTTATAGGTAATTGATATTACTATCAGTAATAAATGGTTTTAACAGCGGCAGATACCATACGATAAGCATGGAGATAGGGGAATTCATCCGGGAGATGGAACGGCTTGCGCCACCGGAACTGGCCGATGAATTTGACGAAGCACGGATCGGACTGATCGTCGAGGGGAGATCGCGGATCGAGACCGTGTGCTGTGCACTTGATGCGACACCCGCGGTTGTCCGTGAATCGGTCGGGTCCGGTGCCGACATGCTTGTCGTGCATCACACCCCCATCTGGAACCCTCTCACCGCAATACGCGGTCAAACCGCCTCGATTCTTTCAGAAGCACTGGGTTCGGGACTCAATATCTACGTGATGCATACCAACTTCGACAGGGCGCCGGCAGGAGTGAACGACACGATTGCCGGGATGATCGGGCTCTCCGGACGAAAGTCCATGAGTCTTGGGATCGCCGGGGACTGCACCCTCCCGCTCCAGGAGATCTCGCGGAGGCTCTCCTGCCCCCTCCGTGTCTGGGGAGAGATCACTGCGCCGTTTCGCCTTGCAGTCGTCGGCGGGAGCGGGTTCTCTCCTGACCTCATCGAAGAGGCTGCACAGCTCTCGTGCCAGGCATTCCTCTCATCCGAACTGAAGCACTCGGTGATGAGGCAGTCCACTCTTGTCCTGATCGAGGCGACTCACTATGCGCTGGAAGCCCCTGCCATGAAGGCGCTTGCCGGGAGGAACGGCTGGCGGTACATCGATGATCGGCCCCCGTTACAGGTATGGAAATAGAAGATCTCTTCGACAAATTGAGACTGGGTGGCCGCCTTACTCCCGGCCTTCGGGATGAAGTGGTCAGGATCTTTGGGGAACGGGGCAGGAAGGCCCTCACAGCGATCGACGAAGGCCGGGTCAAGAGGTACCGTGATTTTTTCGTTGTTGTTGGAAGATCCGACGAATACATCGTGGATGAAGACTTCTGCACCTGCAATGACTTCATATTCCGCGGCGGCAGGTGCTGGCACATCCTTGCAGGACAGATCGCCGCCTTCACAGGAAGATACGAGTCGTACGATCTCTGGTACCAGGATCTATGGACCGACGAATAAGACCCTGACATACAGTATTTTATCGTGATAAATCCAAAATACATGATATCACGTGGTTTTCCATGCTCGAAGAAGAATACCAGCTCAAATATTTTACCGACCAGGGGCTCACCCGGAAGATATGCAAAAAGTGCGGGGCCGCATTCTGGACGCGGAACCCGGACCTTGAGGTATGCGGCGACGCACCGTGTGAAACATACAACTTCATAGGCAATCCGGTCTTTCGCCAGCACTCGGTCGACGAGATGCGGGAGGCGTTCCTCTCCTTCTTCGAGCGCAACGGACATACCCGGCTGGAGAGGTACCCGGTTGCTGCCCGCTGGAGGGATGATATCTATCTCACCATCGCCTCGATCGCGGACTTCCAGCCATGGGTGACCGGGGGGATCGTGCCCCCGCCTGCCAACCCGCTCACGATATCGCAGCCCTGCATACGCTTGAACGATCTCGATTCGGTCGGCAGATCAGGCAGGCATCTCACCCTCTTCGAGATGATGGCGCACCATGCCTTCAACTCAGATATTGAGGAGGTCTACTGGAAGGACCGGACCGTGGAGCTCTGCGACCAGTTCATCGCCTCGATCGGGGGTGACATACACGCCGTGACCTACAAGGAGCATCCCTGGATCGGTGGAGGGAATGCGGGACCGAGCCTCGAGGTTCTCATCGGCGGGCTCGAGGTCGCCACGCTCGTGTTCATGAACTTTGGGAAGCGAAAGACCGGCAAACCGGGAGTGGATATCGATGGTGTCACATACTACCCGATGGATAACTGGATCGTCGACACCGGGTATGGCCTGGAACGGTTCGTGTGGGCATCACGCGGCTCTCCGACCATATACGACGCGGTCTTTCCCGAGATGGTCAGCGGTGTGATGGAGTCGGCAGGCCTCGAACATTTCCTGGATGATCCGGAATATACAAAGATCCTCTCCCTGAATGCCAGGTTTGCAGGCGTCATGGATATTTCGGGAACGAACCTCTACCAGTTGAGAAAGAAGGTCGCAACGGCGATCGACGTCCCGCTGGAGAAACTCGACAGGATGATCACCCCCATCGAGAAGGTCTATGCAATCGTCGATCACACCCGCTGCCTTGCATACATGCTCGGGGACTGCATCATCCCCTCGAATGTTCGTGAAGGATACCTTGCACGGCTCGTACTGCGGCGCACACTCCGCATGATGAACGAGCTTGGAATAAAAGAGCCGATCTCCGACCTCATCGAGCAGCAGATGAAGATTGTGGGAACCGGGAACTTCGAACAGGATATCCTGATCGTCCGTGAGATCGTGGAGCGTGAAGTGGAGAAGTACAATGCCACGCTCTCCCGGGGAACGAGGATCGTCGAAAAGATCGCCCGCAACTACAAGAAAAAACGGGAGCGGGTCCCACTCAAGGAGATAATAACCCTGTACGATTCCCATGGTATCCCCCCCGAGATCATAAAGGATGTGGCGGGTGCCGAGGGGGCGGTGGTGGAACTGCCCGACAACTTCTACTCGCTCATCGCCGATATGCATTCAGAGTCGGGTGGAGAGGAGTCATTCGATCCCTTCGACCGGTACCAGGATCGTATCGCCGCGCTGCCTGCAACACGGAAACTCTACTACGAACAGCCGTGCGACATGGAGTTCGATGCAATGGTCATCGATTCGTTCGACGACCACGTGGTGATGGACCAGACGCTCTTCTATCCCGAGGGTGGAGGACAGCCGGCAGATATCGGAATGCTGATGGCTCCAGAGAGTATGGTCAGGGTGGACGACGTCAGGAAGATCGGGGACGTCATCCTTCATCACGTCACCGGCGGAGTGCTCCGGCGCGGAGACAGGGTCAAGGGCATGGTCGACGAGGAGCGGCGCTGGTCCCTGATGCGCCACCACACAGCCACGCACCTCCTGCTCCACGCCTCAAAGGAGGTGCTCGGAGCGCATGTGCACCAGGCCGGTGCCCAGAAGGGAGAGGAGTCCTCCAGGCTGGATATCAGGCATTACAAGCATATCACGCCCGACGAGTTGCGGAGGATTGAGATCGCCGCAAACAGGATGGTCATGTCCGACCAGCCGGTCGATATCAGGATCGAAGACCGGACAAAGGCTGAACAGGCACACGGTTTCGTCCTCTACCAGGGAGGAGTCCCCCCGGGACGGGACATCCGCGTTGTGCAGGTCGCAGGGGACGTCGAGGCCTGTGCAGGCACCCATTGCCGGAGTACAGGGGATATCGGGCTCATCAAGATCATCAGGGTCGAACACATACAGGACGGTATTGAACGCCTGGAGTTTGCCGCCGGTATGGCTGCAATCGAGTACGTGCAAAAACTGGAGAAGCTCGTCGCTGTGTCTGCCGATGTACTCTCGGTCCAGCAGGAGAACCTCCCCTCGAGCGTGGCCAGGTTTTTTTCCGAGTGGAAGGACCAGAAGAAGGAGATCGAACGCCTGAGCAAAAAGATCGTTGAGCTCGAGATCGGGAACATCAGGCCCGAGACGGTCGCAGGTTTCCCCGTCATCGTCAGGCGGATCGATCTCCCCCCGAAAGACCTTGCATCGATTGCAAGCCGGTTCTCGGACGAGGGAGGCGTGGCACTCTTTGCAGGAGTCTCGGACAGGGTGCACGTCGTCCTGATGTCAGGGAACGAGAAGGTGAACGCGGGCGAGATAATCGGCAGGATATGCATTCTCCTTGGAGGGAAAGGCGGGGGTTCCAGGACCATGGCCCAGGGAGGCGGACCCGGCACGGAGCAGGTCGATCTCGCGTTGAAGGTAGGCAGGGAGCAGATTTCGGCGGCACTCAATGACTGACGAAGTGATCGTTTTACAGCCGGGTGATGAGAAGGCGCAGAAGATCGGAAAGGCGATCTCCAGCCAGACTGCAAACGATATCCTTCATATCCTCCGTGAAGGACCCCGGACCGCAAGCGATCTCTGTGGTGTTATGGACATACCGATGGGGACCGTGAAATATCATATCGAAAACCTGCTCGATGCCGGCCTTCTCGAAGTGAGAGAGACGCGATACAGCGTAAAAGGGAGGGAGATCAAGGTCTACGCACTCAAGGACCAGCTGCTCATCGTCACCCCCGCCGTAAAGAATATCCGGGATATCCTGCTCCGGTATGCCTCACTCTTTGCAGTGGTTCTCCTTGCAACCATCGGCATATACATCTTCCAGCCGTTCCTGGCGGTGACCGGGAACGGCGCCCTGCCGGAACCCCAGGTGTCTGAGGCAACCCGGCTCGAGAAGGATGTGGGCATCATGTCACAGCCTGCTCCGTCCTTTGACGGGTCATCAGTTGCCGGAGGAGCAGGCGGTACGCACGAAGCCGTGCTGGCCTTCTTCCTCGGGGGGTGTCTCGTCATCGCCCTTCTGCTTGTCTACGAGGCCTATCTCTGGTGGAAGAAGTGACGAGCGGCGACTGGTCTCTCCTGCGGGGGAGATTTCGAATCATCTCTTTTCCAGTCTTTCTTTCAGTATTGAAAGTGCCGCCGCTGCAGAAAGCCCGAGGATCGTCCCGACCAGAGGAAACGGCACTACCGTTGCCGGAGGTGTTCCGGTCGCATTTTCTGTCGGAGTGGCGGTGGTCTCTGTTGCGGCTGGAGGGCTGGAGACGGTGAATTTTATGGTGGCCAAATGCCCCCTGGCATCCGAGAACGTGACGTAATAATTGCCTGGCTCGGTCACATCCACGGTCCTTGTGAACTGTCCGTCCGTCTGTCCGGGCATGGTGGTGGTCCGTATGTCGAGAGCGGGCGCGGTAAATCCGCTGGGGCCGGTAATCTTTGTATTGATGGTTGCAACGCCGATCTCCTGTATGTAGCCCCTGATCACGAGTGCATCGCCGAGAAGCTGCTCGGTCGGCACGGTGAGCACGATCTCATCTGCCCGATCCACGATATTGAATATCTTCAGGGTCGTGGACCCTGATCCAAGGCTTGTACTCCTGTCGCTCGGAAAAGCGACCTCGACTTTGTACCGGTCAGGTACGAGCCCGAGCGTACTGAACGATTCAGAGAACGTCTTTGTCTCGTCGACAATGACAATTCTCCGGTCTATCGTCTCCGGGACAGGCTGGATGAGCCTGTACAGGACAAGATCGAATTCTGTTCCTGCAGGAAATGTCGTGCTGCCCGTGACGAGGAGGGGGACGCCTGCCTGGACATTCTCCGGGCCATCGATGGTGAGGATATATCCACATGCCGTCGCCACCAGCAACGAGGAGATGACGAGGAAAAAAACCGGGTATCGCATATGGATCTATTCGGCCATCCGGCGATAATATTCTTCTGTTGCCATACGGCCCTGACGACCGTTATGATTCCTGGAGAAGCAAAGAGAAGAAGCGCGTGTTCAGATGAGTTGAGTTTTTTTCCGTCTCTGCCGATACCAGCGAGCGGAGAAGCGAAGAGAAAAAATGAGTGTTCAGATGAGGCCGATAAAATTTTTCAGAATTCCAAGCCCGACCGCTCCGCTCTTTTCCGGGTGGAACTGCACGCCGTACGCGTTGCCCCTGCATATCGCGGACGAGAACTGCGAGATGTAATCGGTTGTCGTCAGGCTGTATCCCGGCATGGTCTCCACATAGTACGAATGGACAAAATAGACATATTCTCCGCCAGAGAAGCCTTCAAGGAGCGGATTGTCGGGCTGGACGAGTTCAATGGTATTCCATCCCATGTGCGGCACCTTAAAACCCGGCCGCCTCGGGAAACGGCGGACTGTTCCCGGTATCAGGCAGAGACCTTTATGCATCCCGTGCTCTTCGCTCCATTCGAGCATCATCTGCATGCCGAGGCATATGCCAAGCACGGGAACGGAGCGTGCGGCATCCAGGAGAGCATCTTTCATCTCCCCGAGCTGTTCCATCCCGTCGCGAAATGCCCCGACACCAGGGAGGATGACCGCTTCTGCCGATCGCAATGCTTCAATATCGGAGCTGATAACCGGGACTCCACCGCACCTCTCGATCCCCCGAAAGACGCTCCTCAAATTTCCAAGGCCGTAATCAATAATAACTATCGTCTTCATCGACGCACGCCTCCTTCATCCGCCACCTCTCACCATGAAGCCATTCATCCGGGAGATCGTGTCTCTCCTGCCATTCTTTGAGTTGTACTCTCCAGCTCTCCCAGAGATCGGGATACCTGTCCTGGATCAGGCGGAGGACGGCGATATCGCTGGAAGGACACATGAAACACCCGATCCTGTCAAGCCCCCTCCCGTAGAGGGGGTTGTAGGGTGCGTTTTCGCGGAAGATATAGAGCCAGACATGGAGGGCGGTCCAGTTCTGGATCGGTGCAGCAGAGAGCTGGTTTGGGATATAGTTGTTTCTCCACACTCTCGGGCTGTTCTTCCGCCTGAGAGATTCGTATTTTCGCTGGCCGATGAATGAAAGGCATTCGCCCCACGTCCCGCCGATGGTCTCGCCGACCGGTCCGAGTTTTGCTACCCTGCAGCACCAGCGAAAATTCACTGCGGGCGGTCCCTGTTTCTCGAACACTTCCCAAAAGTTCTGGTTTCCGTCTGCCCGGACACAGGCAAGCCCGAAGGTTTCGGCAACTTCGCAAACATTCTGGTATGTCTCCGGAAGCTCGAACCCGGTATCGGCGAAGAGGAGCGGCACTTTCCCGAGCGCTTTCAATACGACGAGCAGGGTTGCGAGACTGTCTTTTCCCCCCGAGTACGAGACGGTCACCGGAAGGTTGTGCTTCCCGCTGACATTCTTTACGAACCTGACGGATTCTTCTTCAGCCCTGTGTAATACGTGTTCGTTTGCACGAACCGCATCATCCCAGCTGGCCTCCCCCTGTCTGCACTCTGAGCGGACGTTTCTCCGTGTGCGGACGATGGCCCCCCTCTCCATCGACCGTGCGGTCTCTGCATCAACTTTTGCCCTGCCGACACCGATGCATTCACCGCGGGAAGAGAGGATGAATATCTCGTCTCCCTTCCTGACAGAGGGATCGATGAACAGAAGTCCTGGTGCAAGCACACTCGCGCCCTTCTCGCGTATCGACTCTTCCGCGCCCGCCTCAACCATGACATACCTCTTTTTCGGTTTCATGCAGGCCGCGGCCTCTGGTCTTGGGATCGGTTCCCACAATCCGGGTTTTGGAAGGTAGCGTATGGAGCCCACCACCGCACCGCCGATGACAATCTCCTCCATCCGGTCGGTCTCGGGAACTTTGTTGAGGAGGACGAGGTGGCCCGGCGGGACAAGCGGGGCTCCGAAATGGTTTTCGAATATCCTGTTTACAAGATCGATATCTGCCCGGAACGCAGGCCTGGCATCACCCGGCGGAGTCACCGGAACGGCGCGTGTCTCCGATCCGCAGCTGCAGTGCGGGGAGAGGACAGGGGTATGGCAGGAATCGCACCAGTGAAGCAGTATCTTTCCCAGGTAAGAAGGGCGCATCCATTATAAATTGGCGACCCCGGAATAAAAGATGGCGGTTCCTGCCGTATAACGCCGCATTCTCGTATTCTGGCGAAAGGGAAGATCGGGTGTTGACGCACGGGGGCGTCGCCCGGGATCCGGCCGAAATAAAAATGATCCTGAAAGGGAGTGTGACACTCCTCGATACCCATATTCCATACAGTGCTGACAGGTATCCTCAATCCTGGTTGTGCCCGGGCGTCCTGGACGAGACCTGGATTTTCATACCGGTGTCTGCTTTTTTTGAGAAATAGCATTGTTTATCAGGTATGGTACAAATACTAACCTGCAAAATCTCCCGGCCCGGGCAAACCAGATGAAGAAGTTGCCCGCTTTCACCGAAAAATCCCAGATTCTTGTGATAATCATGAGGAAACGAAGCAGATCAGAAAAAAAATCCAGGACAGGGGGGATGTGATGCTCCCCTTTCTTCTGACAGCCATTTTTGCTTTCTCGATATGGCTCGTGCTGACCGCCGGAACAGGCGATATCGGCCTCTGGTCGGCCCCGGAGCTTGCTGCAGGAGTGGCCCTGTCCCTGGTGACGGCAGGAATAACACGGACATTCCTGTGCAGGTCACGAAATTTCCGGATGGCAAACCCCGCCAGGTGGCTGCTCATGTGTCTCTACATCCTCGGTCCGTTCTTCCTCGAGGTGACCAGGGCCAATCTCGATGTCGCATACCGCGTGATCACCGGGAGGATCAGGCCCGGCATTATCAGGGTATCCTCGGATTTGAAGACCGATCTTGGTATATTCATGCTTGCAAACTCCATCACCCTCACACCGGGAACCATCACTGTCGATATCGACGAAGCCACGCATGACCTGTATGTCCACAAGATCAATCTGGTTCCCGGAGAAGAGAAGAGAGAGACATTCCAGGACTCCGATCTCTTCTCGCTCGCGAACCTGCCTGCCTGGATACGGAGGATTGCCGAATGAACATAATGTGGATGCCTTTCGTTCTCGTTCTCGTAATCCTCGTTCTCCTTGCGCTGGTACGGCTCTTTCTCGGGCCCACCGCAGGAGACAGGGCGGTATCCGTCGACACCGTAAACACCCTCGTCGTGGCCATCCTGATACTGCTCGGTGTCTACTTTAAGGAGGTAATCTACATCGACGTCGCCATCGTCTTTGCACTCCTCTCCTTTGTCGGCACCCTCTTTGTCGCCAAGTACCTTGGAGGTGAACTCTGACATGATCGGAGAAGCGCTCACATACGTCTTCCTTGTTATCGGGACCGCATTCAACACCCTTGGAATCATCGGGCTGTTACGGTTCCCTGATGTCTACACGAGGATGCACGCGACCACAAAGATGACCACGTTCGGAACCACGTTTACCGCACTTTCGGTGGTCGTGTATGCAGTCGCCATGTTTCTAGGAGGCAATTCGGTCATGTTCCCAAGCCTTGCACTTCATACCATCATTGCGGCTCTCGTCCTCGCCTTCACCAATGCCATCGGCTCGCATGCCCTTGCGAGGGGTGTGCATAAGAGCGGATGTATGCCGGAGCCGTCGGTCGTCGACCGGCTCGAGGGGGTGTTGCCATGATCGAGACGATAGTCCATTTGCTGGTGCTTTTCGGGCTTGTTGGAACGGCACTGATGGTCTTCTTCTTCCGTGACCTGCTTGCGGCTACACTGGCTGCCGGGTTCTTCAGTTTCCTCGTTGCCCTGGAGTTCTACATACTCCAGGCACCCGACGTCGCCATCTCCCAGGCGGCAATCGGTGCCGGGCTCACCACGGCCATATTCATCATCGCTATCAGGGCTACAACGAGGTACGAAGGGGAGGAGAGCCGATGAGACGATACATCGTTGCCGCGATATTTGTCATCCTTGCGGCATCACTGCTGTCCATCCCGATCTCGTTCTCTTTCGGCTCACCGATCACCACCGACATGGACGACTATTTCATCGAGTACGGCCAGGTCCAGACTGCGGCAAACAATATTGTCACTGCCGTGGTCTTCGATTACCGTGGCTTCGATACGCTCGGAGAGTCGGTGGTCCTGTTCTGCGGGGTCGTCGGAGTGGGACTGCTCTTCCGCAGGCTCATGGAGGGTGAAGAGTATGAAGATGAGTAAGATCGTCCGGACAGGTGCAAACATCCTCTACCCGTTCGTGCTGATCTTCGGCCTCTACATCGTGCTGCACGGCCATCTGACGCCCGGCGGCGGGTTCCAGGGCGGGGCTGTTATTGCCACGGGTGTTGTACTCGTGATCGTTGCCAACTCGTACGAGGCCGTCACCGGCATGCTGCAGAAGGTTGTCTTCAAGGCCCAGGAATCGCTCGGGCTTCTTCTCTTCATCGGGGCGGCAGCAATCGCTATTACCCTTGGCCTGCCGTTCTTCTATAATTTCCTGGCAAACAGCGGCTCGATCTTTGGGCTTTCCGTGCCGTTTGGTCCGAATCACGGGGACCTGAACACCGCCGGGCTCATCCCGATCATGAATATCGCAGTGGGAATCGAGGTCTGGGGAGGACTGACCGTGATCATCCTCTCCATGCTCTCGGGACTGGACAGGAAGGAGGCCTGAAGATGCTCGCAAGTTTCAGCGTAACCTACCTTGTCATCGTCGCGCTGGCCGTCATCGGTCTTGCGACCGCGGCAATCAAGAGAAACCTCATCAAGATATTCCTCGGGATCACCATATTCGAGTCTGCCGTAAACCTCTTCCTGGTCACTCTCGGCTACCGGGACGGTGCGGTGGCACCGATCTTTACCGATGCTCCCTCCACCGAGATGGTCATGGCGACCCCCCAGGCGCTGACACTCACGTCCATCGTCATCGGGGTCGCAACGAGCGCGCTGCTCCTCTCTCTGGCGGTCCTTATCTGGAAGCATTACGGGACAGTCGATACCGATAAGATACGGAGGCTGAAGGAATGATCACCGATGCGATCATCGCCAACTCACCGGCACTCCTCGTCATGATCCCGCTTATCGCGGCATTTGCCTGCCCGTTCATCGGGCGGATCTCGCCCGCAGTCAGGAATATCTGGGTGGTGGGGGCGATGGTCCTCACGGCGGCGATGGCACTCCTCCTGGCCGGAGAGGTCTTATCAGGCGGGACCGTGGTCTACACGTTCGGCGCATCAGCCGCGGGCATGTCAATTCCACCCGACTCGGGGGGAATCCCTGTCAGGATAGTCTTCACTGTCGACGCAATGAGTGCCCTGATGCAGATAATCGGCGGAGTCACGGGTCTTGCCGTAATTCTCTATTCGATAGCGAGCGACAGGCGCCATACCGGTCTCGAGAGTTATTACACGCTCTACCTGCTGATGATCGCCGGCGTGATGGGCATGGTATCCACGGGGGACCTCTTCAACTTCTTTGTCTTCCTGGAGATACTCTCGATAGCTTCCGCAGGGCTCATCGCCTACCGGATCGACCGCGGAGTCGCCGTGGAAGCGGCGGTCAAGTATTTCGTGCTCTCCACCATAGGCGCCATGGTGATCCTTGTCGCGATAGGCATCTTTTACGGTGAATACGATGCCCTCAATATCGCCGTCATCGCGTCCAGGATGCAGTTTACGCTGCTTGACCAGGTGGCGCTCGTGCTGATGATCGCGGCACTCGGGATGAAGTGCGGTGCCGTTCCCATGCATTTCTGGACACCTGACGCGTACTCGATGGCGCCATCCTCGATCACGGCGATGCTGGTCGTGGCAAGCCAGGCGAGCCTGTACGGCCTCTTCCGGGTTGTCTTTACCCTGTACAACGTGACATTGAACGCCGCCACCGTGGGATGGATAATCATCGTGCTCGGAGTGCTCTCGATGGTGGTCGGCGTCACCATGGCAATTCCGCAGAAGGACGTGAAACGACTGATGGCATACCATGCCATCTCGCAGACAGGCTACATGCTGCTCGGTGTCGGCGTGGGACTCGCAGTGCTCGGCAACCAGTCGCTCCTCGACGCTTTCGGATATGTTGCCATGGAGGGCGGGATATTCCATATCATCAACCACGCGATGTACAAGGGGCTCCTCTTCCTTACCGCGGGAGCCATATTCTACCGTATCGGGACGAGGAACCTGAACAGGATGGGAGGACTCGGGCACAACATGAAATACACGATGGTCTTCTTTGTGATCGGTGCCCTCGCCATCGCCGGGATACCGCCGTTTAACGGCTTCGCCTCGAAACTGATGATATACGAGTCGGTATTCATGTTCAACCCGATCCTCTCCATCATCGCCATGGTGGTGAGCATCCTGACGCTCGCATCCTTCGTCAAGGTCTTCCACTCGATATTCATGGGGCCGAGGCTTCCCGAGTATGCGGATGTCAAAGAAGCTCCTGCCCCGATGCTGATCGGGATGGGAATACTTGCCGTAGTTGTTGTACTCTTCGGGCTGTTCCCTGGAGTGGTCGTGGATCACCTGATTGAGCCTGCTGCGCAGGCACTTGTCAACCAGGGGGCATATATTTCGGCAGTCATGGGGGGTGTGTGAGATGGACCTGATTGCCAGCCTGTATACGGGCAGCGGCTACTGGAACCCGCTGGTCTGGCTCATCGCGATCGTCGTGGTTGTCGTCATCGTATACCTGATCTGGAGCAGGGGCGAGAGCGGGTACAAGAAGGGAACTCTCCAGACAACCCCGTTCATATCAGGAAACCCCGAGCCAGAGAAGTCAGGGGTCCACATTCCGGGAGGAAACCTGTACTGGGGATATACGGAGGCGCTGAAGGGCTATTACAGCCGCCTTGTCCCCCTGCACACCGGGAGGCTGAACGACTATCTGCTCTGGTACCTGGGCGTGACCGCAATAATCATGGTCGTGGTGGTGGTGACAGCATGAAACTGACAAGATCCTTCAACCGCTCGTTGTGGGCGTTTCATTTCAATTCCGGATCATGCAACGGGTGTGAGATCGAGATAGTTGCAGTTATCACGCCCCGGTACGACCCGGAACGGTTCGGCATCAAGCTCGTTGGGACACCGCGGCACGCAGACGTGCTCATAATCACCGGCCCGGTCGTAAAAAAGATGAAAGACAGGCTCCTTCGGGTCTATGCACAGATACCTGAACCGAAAGTCGTGATGTGCGTGGGAACGTGCGGGATCTCGGGTGGTGTCTTCTATGACTCATATAACCTGGAAGGCCCCGTGGACGAGGTGATACCGGTCGACGTGTACGTTCCAGGATGCCCGCCACGCCCCGAGGCTATAATTCACGGGGTGGTTACAGCATTGACAAAACTTGAACGGCTCCAGGAGGGAAAGCCATGACAGGGACTATCCTCACGCCCGAAGAGGTGGTTGACCGGTTTTCCGCAAAGTTCGGGACCGGGATACAGGAAGCGTCCATAAGGGAGAAGCGCGAGGGAAAGAAGAAAATTCCGCACTATACGATCTGGATCGAACTGGACCGCGAGCTGCTCAGGCCCGCCATCCAGGCCCTGATCGAGATCCGCTACCCCCACCTTTCGGTGATCGCGGGAAACGACCTAGGGGATTCCATCCGGCTCGTGTATATCTTCTCAATCCAGTACGGAGAGATCAGGAGTGAATACATGGTCACTCTCGCAGTAACCCTCCCGAAGGACGATCTCTTTGTACCCACGATCTCTGACCTGATCCCGGGCGCTGTGTTCGGCGAACGCGAGAAACAGGAATTCTTCGGAGTCACGGTTACCGGCATACCGGACGGCCGGCGGCTCTTCCTTCCCCGGGACTTCCCAGAGGGCGTGTATCCGTGGCGGCGGGACGAGACGGGAATCCCTGACTCCATGATCAGGGATCTCTGGGCATCAAAGAGGCCTACAGACCGGCCGGCCCCGCCTGTCGAAGAGAAGGAGGCATGCGAGATCGAGGGCGGGGAGGAAAAACCGGCAGAGCCCCGCGGCAAAGGAGAAGAGGAGGGATCACAATGAGCGAAGGTGAAGGCAAGAAAGCGCCGTATACTCTCCCTATTGGCCCGACGCACCCGGCTCTCAAGGAACCTGTGATGTTCACGTTCCAGATGGAGGGGGAGACGATAAAGGATGTCGACTTTGCTCCGGGCCAGACCCACCGCGGGATAGAGTGGATGGGGATGAGGAGGAACCCGGTCCAGATCGTGCACCTCACCGATCGGATATGCGGTATATGCGGGGTCGTCCACACGCTCTCTTTCTGTCTCGCAGTCGAGCAGATAGCAGAGATCGAGGTTCCCGAGCGGGCTGATTACATCCGGGTGATTGTCCACGAATTGGAGCGTGTCCAGTCGCACCTCCTCTGGGCGGGTGTGGCGGCGCACGAGCTCGGATTCGACTCGCTGCTCCACCTCACCTGGAGGGTGCGGGAGCAGGCCATGGACGTCATCGAGAATATCACGGGGAACCGGGTCAATTACGGGATAGTGCAGGTGGGGGGTGTCAGGAGGGACATCACCCCCGAGCAGCATCCGCTCATCGAGGAGTGCCTGACGACGTATGAGGGGCTCCTCTCCAGCCTGCTCGATCTTTTCCTGGACGACAGGTCCATCCACATGCGGTGCCGGGACCGCGGCATCCTTACATACGATGATGCAGTCCACCTGTGCACGGTCGGCCCCACTTCACGGGCGTCCGGGGTGAACATGGACCTCCGGCAGGACTATCCCTATGCGGCATACGGCGACCTCGACGTCCGGGCAATCCTTCCCGATCAGTATGCCGGTGAGACCCGGGGAGATGTGTATGACCGCATAGTGGTCAGGCTCCTCGAGGTGGGACAGTCCTGCGGCATCATCAGGCAGTGCCTCTCCGAGATGCCGGCGGGAGAGATCACGGCCGAGCCGAAGATCGCCAAGCTCCTTGCTGTCTGCAAGAAGGCCCATGGCGAGGCGATCGGGAGGGTAGAGGCGCCCCGCGGCGAATGTCTTCACTATGTCCGGATGGATGGAAAGGAGTCTCCAACGAGCTGGAAGGTCAAGGCGTCGTCGTACAGCAACCTGATGTCGTGGATACCGATGCTTCGGGGGGAACAGATCGCCGATATTCCGATAATCGTCGCGTCCATCGACCCCTGCCTCTCCTGCACCGACAGGGTTGCAGTGATCAGGGGTGGCAGGAGAAACATATTGACAAAGGAAGAGCTGCACCGCCTGTCGGTTGAAGCGACAAGGAGGCTGCAGGCATGATCGGCTCATGGGAGCTGGCACTGATCGTGCTCTCGGCGGTCATTGTCACAGTCTACGGGATCGTGGTGGGGCTCTTTCTTCTCGGGATCGACCGGAAACTGGCAGCGCACATGCAGGCCAGGGTCGGCCCACCGATCAGGCAGCCCTTCATCGATCTCCGGAAGCTGCTGATCAAGGAGAATGTCGTTCCCGACAACGCCATCGCATGGATATTCAACCTGGCGCCTGTTGTCGCGCTGGCATCGAGCATCGTCATCCTCCTCTACCTTCCGATAGGGAGCATTTATCCCCCACTCGGAGCATACGGCGACCTGATACTGGTGATGTACCTCCTCACCATCCCTGCGCTCTGCATGGTGGCCGGGGGTTTTGCCTCCGGGTCGCCGTATGCCTCGATCGGTGCCCAGAGAGAGATGGTGACCATGATCGCATACGAGTTCCCGCTGGCAATCGTCGTAGTGGCGGTGGCCTGGAGGCTTGCAGCCGCAGGCATACAGGACCCGTTCACGCTTGGCAGTATCGCCGCACATCCCATCTGGTCTGTGGCAGGGCCGCTCGGCATCGTCGGGGGACTCCTGCTCCTGCTGGTCATGGCCGCGGTCACCCCTGCCGAGCTATCGAGGATTCCGTTCGATACGCAGGAGGCCGAGACCGAGCTTGCAGGAGGGCTGCTTGTAGAGTATTCAGGGAAAAACCTCGCGATGTTCTCCCTCTCTCAGGGGGTAAAGACGCTTGTCATGGCAGCCATCGTGGTCGCGATCTTCATCCCCTGGAACATCTCGTCGCTCGTTTTGCTTCCGGAGGGGGTGGCGCTTGTTGCCGACCTCCTCTTCTTCCTTGGGAAGGTGATCCTTGTCATGTTCTTCTCGGTCTCGCTCGTACGCGTTGCTATGGCACGGTTCCAGATTAACCAGGTTGTATCGGTCTTCTGGATATATCTCGGGCTCATCGGACTCGTCGGCCTCCTGCTCCTGATGGCTGATGCTGCGCTTCCTGCAGCAGGGGTGATCATATGAGTTCGCTGCCCATGATCCCTGAACTGCTCCGCCAGCTCATGCGCAAACCGGCTACGAACCTCTTTCCGGCAAAGTACCTTCCACCTTCAGTGACGGAATTCTTACACTCCGTCGCTTCCGGAAAGGCGCACCTGACACCGCCTGTTAAGACCCCGCCGAAGTTCCGGGGGAAGATCGAGTACCAGAAGGACGGATGCATCGGGTGCGGTCTCTGCGTCAAGGTCTGTCCCTCCCACGCGATCGAACTGCTCCCTGAGACGAAACGGATACGGATATGGGTTGACCAGTGCATCTTCTGTTCGCAGTGTACAGACATGTGCCCGAAGGGCGGTCTTCGCATGACTGACGAGTTCCTCCTGGCAACAGAGGACCGCTACGAGGAGAACCTGATCGTGGAATAATTCTCCCGGTATCTTTTTTGGGAAAAGTCCGGTGAACAATTGTATGTATCAGAAATCAGAATCGAATTCACTTCGGATTTTTTTTGGCAGCACTGGATGAACTGTTGATTGCCCTAAGAAACGGGCGTGAACCCTAATCGATATTTTTTCCAGTCTCAAGCACACGGATGGAGTCCAGGCTCCTCTCACCGATGATCCTGATGATCTCGTCTCCCGATCTCTTCACCTCCTCTGACAGCGGATCTCCCGTCCAGAGAGAACCGGGCTGGATACCTATGAAGAGGATCTCTCCGGCGACGGGAGCAAGAAAATCGATCAGGTGGCTGAGCGGAAGGGCATGCGTACCTGTCCCCACCTCCTCGATGAGATCGCCGGGGATGATCCGGTATTCACCGGGTGGCAGGTGCATGTCTGCGGCATCAACAAGTACGAGGAGATCGGGCCTTTCGCGCCTCACGATGCCGGTAAAGTTCTCGGGGACGGTCCCGCAGTCCAGGGAGATCCATTCCGGGCTGTCCAGATGTCGGGCTACGTAGCACCCGACCCCGTCATCACCGTTGAGAGCGTTTCCGATTCCAAGCACCATGTCGACCATATCTCTTCTCTCCGGATGCCAAATCCAGTATCTGCCCGGCAACCTTTAACAAATACGGTAACTGTTCGGCCTGATCTGTGAGCGCCAGAAGGGATGAAGGGGTTTTCCTAAAAATACATCAACAGGAGCTGCCATAACAGGCAGTTGGTTCTTTTTCACAGTTGAAATGTACCCCCTAACCCTGCAGAACCAGTCAGCACCATCCTCACTCCTGAACCTTGACCTGAGAGCTTCTGCTGCAGTTTCACCATTCTGGTGTCCCGTTCAGGCTGGTTATTGGAGAACGGGATCAAGAAATCGTCCATCACCAGTTTTGTTCTTTGTTCCCTCAGGGGATCCAGCCTACAATAGGAATGCCACGATGGCAATAATGATGAAGATAATCACGAGCCACTTCGCGATGTTCATGGAAAACCCTGCTATTCCCCGTGCACCCAGTATATAGGCGACCAGTGCCAGTATGAGGAATAGTATTGCCAGTTCAATAATCATTTTTCACCACCTCCTTTTTTTTTCAATTCGGATCCGGTCTTCTGTGCTGCGATTTTCGCATCAGAAACTATTTTGTGGACCCCGATCTTCACATCATCCGATACGTTCTGAGC
>DAWO01000008.1:0-327 GCA_002509485.1 Methanolinea sp. UBA477 | reverse complement strand
GCCACGTGGGCATCATCGACGGCTTTACTGGCTTTTACTTTGGGATTATCAGTCATTTTTATTTCAACCAACATTATAATTATATATAAATTTTAATTATCTGAAGCACAGGTATTTTCATATTACGAAGAATGTATATAAATAACCTGTGGTTGCAAAATCTGTTTCAACCCGGAATTTCCGCTGTGTTGTTCGGGAACATTTTTCCATCTGGCTTGCCGGTATCATTCGGAGGAGAGCCGATAGCTCTTTCACGGTTCATCTACACTCGTTAAACCGCGCTAAAAACCCGAATACATTTCAACCGGTTTTCCGCATTAAAATTTC
>DAWO01000074.1 GCA_002509485.1 Methanolinea sp. UBA477 | reverse complement strand
CATATTTCCATATAAGAATTAGCAGGACTGTGGGAAGTATTATATACTTCCCGGGCTGTTGCAGCGATCTTGGGGGAATCGAGGTGTCCGTCGTACCGAAAATACTCTTGATGGACGATGAGGAAGGCATACGTGACGTTGCAGGAAAAATATTCATGTATCTGAATTGTGACGTAGAGATGGCAGCAGACGGCGAGGAGATGGTGGAGCGGTTTTTAAAAGCACATGAATCGGGAAGATCCTTCGATCTCCTGATCCTCGATCTCTCGGTCCCCGGGGGGATGGGCGGGCTCGAGACCATGAAGGTCTTACAGGAGATCAACCCGGATGTGGCAGCGGTCCTGTCTACGGGTTTTTCAGATGATTCAAAAGTCGGGGATTTGCGCCAGCTCGGATTTCGGGGTGTCCTGCCAAAGCCTTATCGTATAGATGATATCAGGGAACTGCTGGGGGAACTGGTCCCCGGATATAGTGGTTGATATCATCCCTGTCTCCGTCTCCAGGTCAGGAGGAAGGGGAGGAGCAGGACGATGGCGAGTATGATCCAGAAATTACCAAAGAAGAGCAGGATCTCTTCTCTCCCCTGGTCATAGAATCTCACCTCGAGTGACTCTGTTTCATTCCACCGGATGACCGTGGTTCCGTCATCCATGGACGTGACGATCGCTCCCGGACTGACCATCCCGATCAGGGGATTTTTCACCGACAGGTCCGGTGGAAGGATCACACGGGCCGTATAGGGTTTTGAAAATGAGGAGATGAGATGGTTTTCCGTCAGGGGTGCACTGTAATTGAGGGTGTAGTCCCCCTCTTCGAACGATATTCGCGAATTCCCGCTCCATTCAAACGTGCAGGGATCGCAGTTGCCGGAGAGCGAGACGTCCTGGGCCTGGAGCGGGATCCGTTCGCCAAGCATGCCTGCCCTGGTAAATTCGAAGGTTTCGGCACTCTCAAGTTCTATTACTGCCTGGTACGACCTGCCGTCGGGGGATACCGAATACTCTGCCGAAAGGCCCGTGACAGGGACGACGATCAGGATCGCTGCAAGAGCGAGAGCAGCGAGTCCAGATCGGCATCTATCTCTCTTGGTGGTTCGCATTGACGTATCACCGTCTCGGGGTCCTTGAGGAGGTGGCCCGTCACCACGCAGACGATGCGTTCGTCGCGGTCGATCACACCTGCCTCCACCAGTTTTTTCACACCTGCAACAGACGCGGCAGACGCGGGCTCAACACCGATCCCTTCCTTTCGTGCCAGGTCACGCTGCATCGCGAGGATCTCCTCGTCGGTTACTTCCTCCGCTGTTCCACCAGTGCTTCGTATTGCGGTCAGGGCCTTCTCGGCATTGACCGGTGCACCTATCCTGATCGCGGTGGCGATGGTCTCGGGGTCTCTCTGCGGGACGACTTCGGGAAGATCCTCTTCTATCGCCCTGACCACCGGGTTCGAACCCGTTGCCTGTATCCCGGTCATCATCGGGATCCGGTCTACCAGCCCAAGCCGCTCGAGTTCCATCATGCCCTTGTGGACCGCCGATATATTCCCTGCGTTTCCGACGGGAAGCACCATGCGGTCAGGGACCTGGCCGAGCTGGTCAACCGCCTCGAAACCGATGGTCTTCTGGCCTTCGAGCCGGAAGGGGTTGACCGAATTGAGAAGGTAAAGCCCGTGGGAGAGGCAGAGCTCATGGACCATCTCCAGTGCCCGGTCAAAGTTGCCCCTGATCGAGATCACCTGTGCCCCGTGCATGAGTGCCTGGGCGACCTTGCCGAGTGCGACCTTTCCGGCCGGAAGCAGCACAACCGCAGGTATCCCTGCCTTTGCCGCGTATGCCGCGAGGCTTGCCGATGTATTCCCCGTACTTGCGCACGCGACACTGCTTTTCCTGAGCTGGATGGCCATACTGACGCCTACGGTCATCCCCCTGTCCTTGAATGAACCGGTAGGGTTCATACCCTCATGCTTTGCATACAGGTACGGAAGCCCCATCTCCGAACCCAGGCGGTGAAGGTGATAGAGTGGCGTCCCGCCCTCCTGGAGCGTGACCGGGCTTATGGTGACCGGGAGCAGCTCACGGTAACGCCAGACTGAAATGGGGCGCTTGTCCCAGATCGCCCGGCTCACCGTGACAGAGTCCATGTCATATTCAACTGCAAGGAGATGCCCGCATCTCCGACAGGTGTATATGATCTCGTCAGGGGGGTATGGCGTCCTGCAGTTCACGCATACAAGACGATACATGGTACTAGAGTGGGTGGTCATCGGGTAAATATAGAAATGGTGGCTACTCCACCGCTCCAGATTCTTTCATGCACGTGGAAGATGGCAGTTTTCGCAGTTTATTCCCGGGGTCATCCTCCAACAGTGCCCGGTTTTACCGGTTTCTCTCTTCTTCCTGCATCAGGTGACGATACAGGGCGGGCCGGCGATCGCGCGATACAGGGATGTTCGTCCGTGCATCTTCAAGAACGTCCCGATCGATGCTTATCTCCAGGAGTCCCTCCTCGTCTTCGAGCCTGCAGGCGACATCCCCTGACGGTCTTGCAGCCATCGATCCGCCACAGTAGGTGTCGACGGGGGTGATTCCGGTGGTGTTGATCCCGACCACGAATGACTGTGCCTCGAGCGCCCTTGCCTGGATGAAGAGCTCCCAGTGCTTCATCCGGGATGCAGGCCATGCAGCAGGGACCAGTACCGCATCAACGTTCGATGCGGCATAATACTGGAAGAGTGAGCCGAACCGGAGATCGTAGCAGATCGCGATCGCCAACCTGGTGCCAGAGAGATCAAAGACCGGTGCAGATTCGCCAGGGGAATAATACCTGTCCTCGCCGCCGAGAGAGAGGAGATGGCACTTTGCGTATGAGGCACGTTCCTCGCCCTGGCTGTCAAGCACGATGCAGGTATTCCGGGGAAGCGGGTCATGACTCTCCCGAAAAGAACCGAGTATTGCAATCCCGTATTCGATTGCGAGAGCCCGCAACCCGCACACGATCGGGCCGTCCCGTCCCTGGATATGCCGATGCGAGGAGGGATCCCAGCCTGTCGCGAACTGTTCGGCAAAGCATACCAGGTCTCCCGCCTGTCTGGAGGCCTCTTCCACCCAGTATTCTGCTTTTTTCAGGGTTTTTTCCGGATCTTCCCAGACCGCTGCCATCTGCACGGCATGTATCAGCATAGCTGGTATGTACGTCCCTGGGCACACATGTAAGTTCCTTCCTCTCCTTCAGGCGCCTGCCAGGAGGGGGAACGCGGAGCGAAGCCCTGTTATCACGAACTGGATCGCGATCGCGATGAGCAGCATTCCCATGAGCCGGTTGATGACCCGCAACTCTTTCTGGCCGACCCTGGAGACGATCTGCTCGGATCTTGTCATCATGACATACGTGATGACGATTGCAATGGTTATGGAAGCAAGAATGACGGCTTTCTGGATGACTGTACCTACAGCCTCGCTCTCGAGGACAATTGTCGTGGCGATTGCACCGGGGCCGGCGATCATGGGGATTGCCATGGGCATCACCGAGATGTCATCGGTATCCATGCTCTCGTATTTCTCGGTTGCGGTCATCTTGGTCCGTGACGTCCGGGCATACACCATCTCCATGCCGATACCGAAGAGAAGGATACCTCCGCCGATCCTGAACGCATCGAGGGTGATGCCGAAGAGGTCGAGTACAATACTTCCGAGAAGGGCAAAGACAACCAGGATCAGGAAGGCATACCTGCAGGCGTCCTTTGCCACCTGTTGTCTCTCGGCATGTCCCATTCCTGACGTGAGGGTGACAAAGAAGAGTGTCGCTGCCAGGGGATTTATGATGATGAAGATGGACGAGAGCGACAGAAGGATAAAATTCACCACGTCTCCCGCCATATGGCAGTGTTTAGACTGTCAGCTCATAAGAGATTTTCCTAAGGAAAAAAGGATGATTCACCGATGGGACAAAAACCCTGTCCCTGGTGACGGGAACGTGCGTTTTGGTCGATTGGACCCGTTTCAATGGAGAGATCACGAAGCTGTGATCGCGACTTTTCCGGGAAAAATTGGTTATTCGTACAGAACGGACTCGTCTATCCGCCTGTATGCGACCAGTTCGTCGGGAGAGAAGTGGATCGAGATCTCCCGTTCAGCGCTCTCCGGTGAATCGGAGGCGTGGATGACATTTCTCCCGATATCCATTGCCAGGTCACCCCTGATGGTTCCCGGCAGCGCTTCTGCGGGATCGGTCGCTCCCACCAGCGCCCGCACGACACGCACCACGGCTTTGCCTTCCCAGACCATGAGGAAGCAGGGACCGCTGGTGATGTAATGCCGAAGCGACGGGAAGAACGGTTTTTCCAGGTGTTCCCGGTACTGGTCCATGACTCTCTTTTCCGGGAGTTTTTCAAAGCGGGCGGCAACCAGCTTGAGGCCCTTGCCCTCCAGGCGGGAGACCACCTCTCCAATCAGACCGCGGGCAACCCCGTCAGGTTTTACCATGACAAAGGTACGGTCCACCCGTGATCACTCCTTTCCCATGGCCTTCCGGCCGGCTGCAGTCCATGCTACACGGCGCGGTGCTCTCTTCAGCCTGAAATTTTTCTGGCATTTTGTGCAGCAGAAATAGAATATGGTGCCGTCCTTCTTGACGAACATCTTCCCTGTGCCGGGCTCGATCGGTCCTCCGCAGAAACTGCAGTTGCGCATCTCCACCATGACAGTTCACCGCCTCGAAAGTTTCTTTGCCTCGCGCTCGGTCTCAAGGAGCATCAGCACGTCGCCCTCGCGGATCGGGCCCACGGTGTTTCGTGTGATGATTCGCCCTTTGTTTGGGCCGTCGAGGATGCGGCACTTCACCTGCATGGCTTCACCATGCATACCGGTGGACCCGATGACCTCGATCACTTCAGCCGGCGTTCCTTCGTTTGCCATGATTGACTCACGCTCTCAGTTCGTTGACCTGCTTGACGATCTCATCCACCAGATCTTTTGCCTTTCCCGGTTTGACGATTGCTGCAGCAGTAGATCCCACATCGAGACCGCTCGAGGCACCGATGTCATTCTGCTTGTTGATGAAGACGTATGGGATCTTCTTCTCGTCGCAGAGGGGTGCAAGGTGCATCACGATCTCCTGGGGCTCGACGTCGGCTCCGATCAGCACGAGAGTTGCAATGCTCCTCTCAATAGCCTTAGTCGCCTCATTCGATCCTTTCTTGATCTTGCCGGTATCCTTTGCGATTTCAAGCGCTTCAAGCGCTTTGTTCTGAATTTCTTCAGAAACTTCGAATTTCACGTATGTCTGGGCCATAACTCACCTCATTCAGGAGCAGGTAGCATCTCCCTCATCACTCATCAGTCAGTGAAGACGATGTAACCATATCATCTCATCAGGAGCGGAAATAAAGGTTTGTGACGGGTCGTTTTTGTCAGGNNATCGCACCCGAACTATATAAATAATATGGCTGGGGGAGATCAGGTTCCCGCACCAGGGAGCCAGTATATCTGTACTCCCTCCTGGTCATAGATTGGCAGGAGCCCTGCTTCCCGGACCCTGACCGCGTACTGCTCCCGCTCGAGCTCGCCGACATACAGGAGCGATGCCCCGTACTTCTCCATGAGCGGGCGTGTCATCGCAGGGTTCTCGTATATCATCCTGACATCGCCTGGCCGGTCCCCTGTCCATTCGCCTGACCGCCACATGTACTCATGAAACGGCATGCCGATGATCGCGGGTATGCCGGTGAATGACGATATGCGGGAATAATAGGTGTAATCCCCGCCTTCCGCCTCGACAATGCCCACTTCCCCCTCGATCGATCGCAGGTATTTTACTGCCTGGGCATCGCCCGGATGGGCCTCATCGAGATAGGCAAGGCCGTCAAGCGTTCCACCGGGGTATGGCGAGTCGAGATTGACAACCAGGGGTGTGACAAGGAGGATAGCGCAAATCCCGATTATTGCTGCCGATCCGGCCCTCTTTGTGAAGATTTTGCGGGGAATCAGCCGGGAGATGAGGTCTCCAAGCATCGAGAACGAGGACGCGCCCATCAGGAGCCATGCGGCGATGTAGAACTTGAATACCGTGTTCATCCGGAAATAGGTCTCACCCATGTTATCGATCAGGTACAGGAACTCGCACGTGATGATCACCATGAGGCCAAGGATGGCCAGCAGTTCTGCAGGACTCTTCTCCTTCCTGGCAAGCAGGTAGACGAGGGGAATTGCGGCAATCGCCGCGGCAGGGTATCCTGCCAGTGCTACCGGAAGCGCGATTGCCAGCAGATAGGGCCGCTTACCGATATCTCCCGATAGGTAGACGAGGTAGACCAGCAGGAAAAAGCCGTGGACCAGGAGAAATTCACCTGGAATGGTAGGAGCGTGCACGATCCCCACCCCGAGAATGCCGGAGGTGCTCATCTGCAGGTAGAAGGGCAGGTAGATGGCAACAGAGATGACCGGGACGAGGATGAGAAAACCGTAGCTTCTTTCGAGAAATGCAGCAACAGGATCGATGAATGCTGAAATGCCTGTCCCCTCTTCTCTTTCCGGGCGGGAGCATCCGCCACGGGCCTTTACAAAGATGAGAATACCGAACAAAACGGTGATCGGCGCATAGACGATGACGTCCCAGCTGTTGATGAGGGGCATCGATCCAAGGCTTATCGCACAAAGGCCGGCGAGCACCCATCTCGTTCGCCGGTCACAATCCTGCCACCGTCTCCATGCAAATACGAGGAGAAAGATCAAGAAGACCTGGTTGAAGATCCCGATGACATGCGCGTGCACGTCCCCCCACAGGAACGAGAAGAGTGGGAATTCGTTTATGGTATTGGTGATAGTGCGGGTAGAGTCCCACATGACCGCCCCGGGAGCCTTGGCCTGGATAATCTGCCAGATAAACGAGGGGTTCACCACGAGAAACGTTGCCAGCGGGAGCCACCGGAACCTCTCGGAGAGGAGGTGGCCGAGCGCGTACATGTTCAGGGCCGAGTATCCGAGCACGGTCGGCAGGGCCAGGTTGAAGGCGATGTTCGACGGGACGCCGGCAACGATGGCCACGGCGCCGAAGATCCAGTACCCGAGATAGTAATACACGTCCATGAACCCTCCCAGGTACCAGGGGTCAAGGGGGGGGACCACAGGCGTCCTGATGATCGATGCCAGGAAGGCATGGTCCATGAACTTCTCGGCGTACGATATACTCGGATTGACGAACCGGACCTCTGTCATGAAGATGAAGAAGAGGAGGAATACCAGGATCCACTTCCATTGTGCCTTCAGTTCACCGAGGCTGTACTCCTTCCTGGAAGCTGCCAGGAGAAACAACATGGCGAAGGGGATGAGAGCGATCTGGATTGGTATCCCTGCCAACCCGCAGTACCATGAAGCAAGGCAGAATAAAAGGAGCGATGCAGAAAAGGAGAGTGGAAAAGAGAACTCTCCACAGGTTTTTTTCAGGTACGGCCATACTGCGAGCTGGAGAAAGAGGAGGATCGCGAGCCACGAGAGCACCGCGATGAGCTGCGCATCATATGCCAGGATCGTTGCCTCCCACCAGTTCCTTTCTGAACGCGGATTTCATGGTATCCACCACCCATCCACCGAAGTAGTATATGGAGACGATGCCCCCTGCGAGTGTCACCAGGTTCTTGATGAGGTGATCGATGACCGCGATCAGGGTTGCAACGGCAGGGGAGACTCCCGCAAGAGAGAATGTCAGGGCGAGAGCAAGCTCGTATGTCCCGACACCCCCCGGGGTGAGCGGAACTGCCTTTACAAGGTTTCCGATGACGATTGCAAGGACGATCAGGGCGAATGGGATACTCTCTCCAAACATCATGACCACGAAGAAACAGACCGCAACGTCGAGCATCCAGATGAGGATTGATTCTGTCGTGAGGACAACCATCGAGTGGAGGGTCAGCGAGGCCTGTCGTACCTGCCCGAGCATGGTCAAAATAATCTTCAGGTACCGGTTTTTCGGCGATAACTTCCCCACGAACAGGAGAAACCCAAAAAAAACGGCGCCTGCAACGAGAGGCAGGATGATGACCGTGTAGAACCAGTCCGGCGCATCGATGACGAAGAGAAGGGAGACCGCCCCGAGCAGCGCAATGGTGATGATATCAAAGACCCGCTCCACCACGATCGACGATATCCCCTCGGATATGGTCGCGTCATTCTCGTGTTTTAAGATAAAGACCCTGACGAGATCACCGAGACGTGCAGGGATTATCAGGTTGGCGGTCTGGCTGACAAAGATACATGCAGTGGAGAAACAGAGGCCGATCTGGATGTCAAGTCCGGCGAGTATCTTCTTGTACCGGAATCCACGAAGCCACCATGCGGCGATGCATATGACCGTTGCTGCCACGAGATATATCCAGTCGGCATGCTCGAGCGCAAGGAGCAGGTCGTCCCATACCCGGACAAGCATGAAGGCTATGATGGCCACGGCAACCAGGGTTGAGAGAACGATTGCGCTAATCTTTCGATACATGCAGCTGCCACCACAGGTGGAGAACCGCGGTCCCCATGGACCACACATCGTTTCTCTTCACGGTCGTCCCGGCCCCCTCCACCCAGTGGACCGGGAATTCGTACACCCTGTACCCGTTTTTCTGCGCCCTGACAAGCAGTTCCGTATCCCAGAACCAGTGTCCTGCCCTCACCGCGGGAAGGATCGCCAAAACCCGCTCCCGCAGGAATGCCTTGAATCCGCACTGGTGGTCATGCAGGCTGCTGCCGAGGACGGTCCTCACGAGCAGGTTGTACCCCCTGCTTGCCAGTTCGCGTCTTCCGCTCCTTTCGATATCACTCTCCGCGAGGAGCCGGGACCCGGTGGAGATGTCATACCCTTCGCGGATAGCCCCGACCAGGTCTGCAAGGTGTCTCATATCGGTGGCGAGATCCACGTCATAGTAGCAGAGGATTCTCCCGCGGGCCTCGCGAAAACACCGGTTGAGGGCTTTTCCCCTCCCCTGCCGCTCATCGCTGTGGAGGAGCCGGACACGGGGGTCTCTCTCTTCCCACGAACGGACAAATTCGCAACTGCCGTCGGTGCTCCCGTCCTCTGCTACGATCAGCTCAAAGGAATCCGTAATGGACCCGAGAACGTCCAGGGATTCCGGAATGGCTCTCTCCAGGGCCTTCCTGTCGTTGTAGACCGGAATGACCGCACTGACCTTGACTTCGCCGGTCATCTGCCCTCCGTCCGTTCGATCAGTCCCGCTACCTCGTTCCCGGCGACGACGGCGCCGTTCATGCTCCGTTCAGGGTAATTGGGAGCGCTGAACATCCCTGCAAAATACAGGCCGTGAGAGGCGTATTCCGGTATCAGATCCCGGTAACCGGTGGTATAGACCGGGCCTGCCAGCGGCTCCACAGCAAGCCGCTTCCAGTGCACCTCTGACCCCGAAACATCGAACCTGCTGCAGAAGTCCTCAAACATCCTCGTATCGATATGCGGGGGCAGTTTCCCCGAAAAATAGGACGCAAGAT
>DAWO01000015.1 GCA_002509485.1 Methanolinea sp. UBA477 | reverse complement strand
CTGTACATGGGGGTGCTGATATGCAACGCATGCGAGAGCGTGGAAGGCCCGGTGATGATCCCTTTCACGTATCGTGCCTTTGATAAGGCATATTTTGTATCTGCGACAGAGATCGTGCCTGAAGGGGGCATGATCTTTCCGATCACGTCGTGCCCCCTGACCCCCGGCAGCCTCCTCGTAAAATTCACTATCATATCGCCCCTCACCTGGCCGTCGGATATGATGTCGATACCCGCCTCCAGCTGGTCATCGACAGCCTGTTTCACCGCCGCNNGGTCATGGTACCAGTCTATGGCGGTCACGCGGGAAAAGAATTGCTTCGCGGATATTGGAGAGATCCAGCATCGTCATGACCAGGCGCTCGGCACCGAGACCCCAGCCTGCATGCGGGGGCATCCCGTACCTGAAGGGGGTGAGATAGAACTCGAAATTGTCGGGATTCAATCCCTTCGATGCTATCTGCCGGACGAGGAGATCGTGCTGGTGGACCCTCTGCGCCCCGGAGGAGAGCTCCATCCTGGGGTGCATCAGGTCAAAAGCCTTGCAGATGGTGGGATCATGATCATGTGGCATGGCATAATACGGCTTGATCTCTGTCGGCCAGTCAACGATGAAGTAGTGCTGGTGCATCTCCTCGCCGATGGCCTTCTCGGCCGCGGTTCCGATGTCGTCACCATACTGGATCGGCTCGTCAAGGTGTGCAGACGCGATCTCGATAGCCTCATGGTAGGGGAGTCGTGGAAACGGGCTTTTCGGCACCTCAAAATCTTTTATTTCGAGATTCCCGAGTGCGTCCTGGCATTCTCCGGCGACTGTTCCATAGAGCTTCACGATCAACTCCTCGAGCAGGTCCATGACATCGTTCTGATCTGAAAAACTCACCTCAACGTCGATTGAAGTGGCTTCATTCAGATGTTTTGTGGTGTTATGCTCCTCTGCCCGGAAGATAGGTCCAATCTCGAAGACCTTCTCGAATCCTGCCCCCATGAGCATCTGCTTGTACAGCTGTGGACTCTGGTTCAAGAAGGCCTCTTTCTCGAAGTAGGCGATGGGGAAGAGTTCTGTGCCTCCTTCAGTGGCCGCAGCCACAATTTTTGGTGTTGATATATTGATAAACCCTCTCTGAAAGAGGAATTCATGAACCGTCCGCATCACAGTGCTTCGTATCGAGAATACGGACGTGACCCGTGGTCTCCTCGCATCCAGGAAACGGGAATCAAGCCGCGTATCCAGGTCTGCAGGGACCTTCTCCACGACGTCCAGGGGGAGAGGGCTTGCGCTCCTGCTGATCAGTTCAAAGGTCTCGGGCACCATCTCCCTCCCGCCAGGAGCCTTGTCGATCGCCTTCACCTGCCCGGATATCCGGACAACGGACTCGCGGGAGACATCCCTGATATTTTCGAGCACTGATTGTGGAACTTTCTTTTTTGGGATGGTGACCTGGATGATCCCTGAGCGGTCCCTGACCAGGAAAAATACAAGACCTCCCAGGTCCCGGACCTCGTGGACCCATCCGCATATTTCGGCCCTCCCGGTTTCAGGCGTGACCTCACTTACCGGTATACGCATACAGATCCTACAGGTATGTGATGTGAAAAGATAAATTGGCTTGTGCGGCACACGTCTCAATGGCTGAGGATCTCTCTTCCCCTGCCGGGCCGTTCCTGCAGGAATGCGCCTTCTTACGGGTTATTCGCGTCCGAAGAGATCATCTGTGACGTAATTCTCGGTATCCTTCCTGTTCTTCAACGTGGCAAGGAGATTGTCTGCGCTGTCCCAGGTATACCAGTCCTGCATCGCCATCATCACGAGCCAGCGGTTCACGATATCGGCACCGCATTCGTACACGGCGAGGAAGTAATCGGGATCGATGTCTCTCTCGAAATCATAATTGATGCTTAACCTGAGGATGTTGGACATGGCGTCCCCGATCACTTTCGTGTGGTACCAGATAGACCGGCTCCACCGGTGTGTCATCATCTCCTTTACGTCAAGGTTCCGGAACCTCTGCAGTTCGGGGATATTGATGACGGGGTTTAACTTGTATTCTGACAGGATGTACGCCAGGAGCATGTCCCGGGCATAAAACATCCCGTTGTGAAGGACGAAATAGCGCTGGGGGATGAAATCCTTGACGGGCACCAGGTCGTGCATGTCCCTCATGCTCCCCTTGAGAAGGGAATATACCTGTGCGTTTCTCATCACGGGATATTGTTTTGCTATGACAACATTTGCAAGGATTGTCAGGGGTAGTTCTGAAAGTGTCTCGTGGAAGAGGAGGAACAACTCAAAAATAAGTTGCTTCTTTCTCCACATCTCCATTTTTCGTGTATTCTCATCTTTCAGGGTATCAAGGTAGATCTGGCGTGCACCGGCAAGAGCGGTCGAATTCTCGAATGAAAGGACCCTGTACCGGTTATTTTTCGCTGCGATTCCCCGGGCAAGGAGTATGAGACATTGCTTTGCTATGACGAAATCCTTGAGCGTCCCGAGCTGGGAACTGGAGAACGCGATCACATTCTTCCCGGTCCTGAAGGTGTAATCGTCGATAAGCAGCCCCTGTGTCGGGACGTCTGTCCGCCTGTGGAGAAAAATCTCGGTGTCCAGCATCTCCCCGGCAAGATCGAGGAGATCGCGAAGTTCCGGTGAGAGATTGTATGATGCCACGCCAATCGTCCTGCTCGGAAGAGTCCTGCCATGAGAAAATCCGGACCACCTTCCCTGAGACTTAATGTGTTTATGGAATTTTACCGTTCATGCCTTATAAAAATGAGTCATTCCGCAGACGGGGTGTCACCTTCCCACCCTGATCTTTCGTATCACCGGTTCGAGTCCGGGTATATCTGAATCCAGTATGCTCCACACGAGGGTCCAGTCAGGTCCGAAATAGGAATGAAACAGGCGTGATTTCATACCCTCGAGCTCTTTCCACGGGATCTGTGGGTGGCGATCCCGGAACTCCCCCGACAATCGTGATGACGCATCGCCGATGATCTCCAGGCTTCGTGCGACCGCCCTTCGCCCGGTATCATCCCTCGAAAACTCCCGAAAACCGCCCGCCTTTCTCTTCTGAAGGAGGAATCCCATCTCGTCCAGGATCATGGAAAGGTGCACCGAATCACGGTTCGCGGTAGCGGCCGCCGCGCCTGCATCCGCTCTCAGGTAATTGGAAAGGACTCTCGTTGTGACAAGGTCCACCCGTCTCTTGAATAGATCATCGAGATAATACGAGAGGCCGATGAAGTTTCTGTAATTGTCCGATCCCTCCTCGAACTCCACCTCGATATCGATATCACTCTCATCGCGTTCGTCCCCCCGTGCGACCGATCCGAATATGCCGATCTTTTTTATGCCAAAGAGACGTCTCATAGCCGGGAACTTCGTATTGAGCGTAAGCAGCACTTCTTCGCGGATTGGAACCGGATTCGTTCTTTCCATCGTCTTCACCCCATTGATACGTGGCAATGGCCAGATGATCTCTCCTGATCTGTTTCTATTGAGCTCTCCGGTTGAAAATTGCTGCGCCTTCACCGTTGCCGGCACGCGGATCCCGGGTTCTCCCGGTTCATGCATCTTCTGTCGATCCGGATGCATACATGACGGGAAGAGATCGGGCATAACCTTTAATTCGGATGGTGGCCGTATCCTATCACCATATGAGGACGGTCCTGGCAGGTATCCTGATCATCGTATCCCTCTGTTTGTGCGGCTGCACAGAGTACGCTGGCGACCAGGGGGAACCAACAGCCCTCCCGACTCCCGGGGTGGTTGAAACAACAAAGGCTTTGCATACGGAAGAGACCACGACGGCAGCCGGGAGACAGGAGGGCCCCATCCGGTTCTCCCCCGCGGGGCAGTATCACGTCGGTGACAGGATCGTGATATCAGGGACGACCAATCTTCACCCGGGCAACAGGCTCCTGGTCGAGATAAGATCGGTCTCGTTCTCCCCAACGAACAAGAGTGAAGGTGCAGCGTTCTCTGGCGTCACCGACGTGGTTACCGTCGAGCCGGGTCCCGATGACCGGAACAATACCTGGTCCTACACTCTCGACACATCGGAGTTAAAGCCCGATACGTACAGCGTCCTCGTCTCGGGTATCACGACGAAGACATTCAGGAAGAGTACGTCGCTCGAACTGCTTGCGTGAGGGTGCAGGGAGGAGAGTCACCAGGGGCTTGGTCTCTTTCTCTGCTCACGATCATCGCGATCGGATATCTCCTCTCCTGTCGGGGCGATGAACGGAGCGTGCGCATCGCGATTCTTGGTCCGGATCATCTCGATGGCTTCGAAAGCGATCCTCCGGACAGACGGATTCTCGTCTCCAAGCAGCCGTGAGAGCGGATCCAAAGCAGATCTGGCCCCGATCTCCCCCAGGAGCAGGGCGGCCCGCCTCCGTACATCGGGTGTGGGATCGGTGAGGAGATCGGAGACATGTTCCACTGCGGGAGCCCCGATCATCCAGAGGGCTTCCATGGCGCAGTGCCTGACGGGCACCTCCCCGTCACGGAATGATCTGGCGAGCGGCGGAACGGCGGCATCCCCCATTCCGGCAAGTGAATCACAGGCCTCTCTCCTCACGTTCCGTTCAGGATGCCCCATTGACCCAACCAGGGGCGGTATCGCCTTCGTATCCCCGATCCGGCCGAGGATCCATGCACAGGATCGGACAACCGCAGGGTTTTCGTTCTGCATCGATTCGATCAGGCGGTCGACGGCGGGCGGTCCGACTGCCACGAGTGCATACGAGGCTCTCTGGCGCAACTGTTCGTCTCCATCCCCCAGTGCATGGATCAGGGGATCTATCGAGTCTTCGCCGATGGTGCAGAGTGTCTCCACGGCAGCCATCCGCACGTACCCGTGCTCGTCTTTCAACAGTTCGATGAGCGGTTCGACCGATGCCGGATCAGCATACCCGGAGAGGGAGAGTGCGGCTTCCTGCCTGACCAGCGGATCGCTGTCCTTTAACGCAGAGATCATGGCAGGAAGTGCCTCGGGGGGCTGCATGACCCCCAGCGTCTGGACAGCTCTCTGTCTCACCTGGACGTTCTCGTGTATGAGTGCGTCCAGCAGTGGCTTTACGGCAGGTTCACCTATGAGCACAAGGGCACGTTCAGTCTCCCGCCTTACATCCTCTTCGACGTTCTCGAGCATCCTTAGAAGCGACGGAACAGCGGGATATCCAATCCGTGCAAGTGCGTCCGCTGCCCCTCTCCTGACGATCCAGTGTTCGTCGGAGAGAGCCCGGACAAGCGGCTCGATGAATGGTTCACCGAGTTCGCCGATCGCCCTGATCGCATTCCACCGGTCTTCGACGTCCCCGTACGAGAGGGCTTTCAAGGCATTCGATACATGTGTGTCCCCTGTCGTCCCGTCTATGCTATCTCCTCTCTCCCCGGCAAGCACATCCTTTATTGATTTCATGACTCCCATTCTGCCCACACCTGATACGAATATCTGTCACAGATTCTAAAAATATATATCGCCGCACACCGGCGCCAATTTTTCCATATTTTTCGAATGAAAACGGCTACACCATGTTCATGGTGTATCCGTGTGTCCAGATGAGAATCATGTGATCTTTTTTGCGTATCATGGAAAGATTGTCCTGCTATCTTCATCGGCATGGCTCCCCCCTGCATTACGTCAGGAATGATCGGCAATATGGCGTGAGAGCAGATCGAGTATCGCTCCGGCAAGGGTCTTACTCTTTTTTTGATCTGTCATGAGCGTGTCGAGGCGGACACTCCCGGGCACGTCCACGGGGTCACGGATGTCCTGCACACAGATATCGGCAAATCTTTTGTACAAATCCCATGTCGAGGATGAATCCGGCCGGTGTCCGATGGCTCTCATCAGAATTCCGGCCGGCCCGCTTATGGGGGCTTCGCCTATGAAGGGGCTCACTGCAAGGACAGGAACCCTTCGCAGTTCCTCTTTTATTCCCTCGCATTCAAGGATGGGAAGGATACTCGTGACAGGATTGCTCGGGCCGAGGATGACGGCATCTGCATTTGATATGGCCTCAAGAACCTGTGGTGTGGCGTGGGCGGATGCCGAACGGCTCACCGCATCCACGAGAAGCTTCCCCCGGTTCTTTATCCAGAACTCCTGGAAGTGCATGACCTGATCTCCTGACCGGATCAGGGTGGTCGTCTCCTCGTCAGACATCGGCAGTATCCGGGCCTGTATGCCAAGGGACGAAGAGAGGGTCCGTGTCGCCTCCGTGAGGGTGGCTCCCTGGCGCAGCAGTTCTCCGCGGGCTATCTGGAATGCCCTGTCCCGATCGCCGATCGCGATATATTCATCCACCCCGAGCCTGACCAGTTCTTCGTGGGTGACGAAAGTGTCACTCTCTATGCCCCACCAGGTGGCGGTATTGAGACGGCCCGAGAAGAGGTAGATGACCGTATCGATATCGGGAGAGATATGATTCCCGCTCATCCAGATATCTTCGCCGGTATTGACGACGACATTGATCTCCTCATCAGGAACGATGCTCCTCATTCCCTGTATCAGTTTCGGAGTCCCGGTTCCTCCGGAAAGGAATGTTATCATCACTAGAATACTTTTATCAGGTCTATTAAAAGAATCTTAATCGTCGCCATGAAGATAATCAAGGATCCGGTGCATGGATACGTGGAAGTGCCCGATTTTGCGGTGCATATCCTCGACTCACCCCCTATGCAGCGGCTCCGGCATGTCAAGCAACTCGGCTTCTCGTACCTGGTGTATCCGGGAGCGAATCATTCGAGGTTCGAGCACTCACTCGGCACCATGTACCTCGCAGATGTCATGTCCCGGCAGCTCGGCCTTTCGCCTGAAGACCATCGCCTCGTCCTTGCGTCAGCACTGCTCCATGACATCGGGCATGGTCCTTTCTCCCACGCAATCGAGCCCCTCCTCCAGGAATTTTCGGGACGGAGCCATCACCACGTCAGGAGTCTCCTAAAAGAGCAGGATATCGCAGTGATCCTCGAGGAGGAGGGGATCAGTACCGGGGAGGTATCAGAGATCATCGAGGGGAGACACCGGCTCGCCGGGATCATTCACGGGGAACTCGATGTCGACCGCATGGACTACCTCCTGCGGGATGCACACTATACCGGTGCACCGTACGGAACGGTCGACGCACACCGGCTCATCAGGAACAGCCTGGTCGCAGATGGCACAATCGTGCTGCATGAGAGCGGTATCAATGCCGCAGAGTCCCTTCTCATTGCACGGACACTGATGAGGCCGGCCGTCTATTTTCACCATGTCAGCAGGATTGCCGAGATGATGTTCTCTCTTGCGGTGCTCATGCACGGGGGAGATGACCCTGGCGGGTTGATCGAGGAGATGTGCAGGATGGATGATGCGGCATGCATGCAGGCACTCCTGCACTCTCCGTCCGACGTGGCAAGAGACGTCTCTGCGATGCTTTACCGGAGAGAGATGTTTAAGCGGGCACTCTACGTCGGCAGGGACCAGGTCAGCATCGCCCGGCTCGAAAGATTTGGAGATATCGTGAAGAAACGCCAGGTGGCCGGGTTGATTGCGGACGAAGCAGGCTGCGAACCCCACGACGTCCTCGTCGACATCCCGCCCTTCCCGAAGAGCATGTCGATTCATGTCCAGGTGAAGAACAGGCACCGGCTGCTGGGGCTGAACGAGCTCTCCCCGCTTGTCAATACCTTGAACGAGACACGGTGGGCGCAATGGCGGCTCGGTGTATATACCCGTCCCGAATACAGGAGAAGAGTTGCTTCCGCAGCCCAGGAGATCCTCCACATCAGGCCATTGACCACCCAGGAGAAGTTACATTTTTGAGGAGGAACGCCTGGCCCGCGGCACGGTATCCGACGGGGCGCTCCCGGCATAAAAAAATAACATTTAAGAACGATCAAAGAATATTCAAGAGTTGAGGGGGCCAATTGTTAGAATACTGGGTTGTCGTCACGCTTGGGGTCATTGTCGTGGTCTGCGCGAGCTGTGCTGCATATCTCTATTCTGAATCGAGAGAGTTGAGGATGGTCCGGGACCGGCACAAGCTGAAGATGTACGAAGAGCTCTTCCATGCGATAACCGAGCTCAATATCGCCGGAACGGATGCGTACAAGGCCGACAGGGCAAAGAAACACCTTGCATACACGCTGAACCGCATGAACCTCGTGGCAGGAAAGGATGTGCTGAAGAATGTGAATGCACTCCTGGATTTCTTAAACGAGACTCCCGAAGGCGGGTACGATGTGCTCAAGCAGCTCAATATCATGAATACTATTGTAAAGGCGATCCGGAGAGAGATCGATCCCGCGACTGCGAGAGAACTGGAGGAGAGCCAGTTCCGGTTCCGGTTTTACTCCCCGCCGCGCAGCTGAAAAGGGGGACCATATTCCCGGTCCAGTTCTTTTTTCCCCTCATCGGGAAGCATGCAGGCCGACAACGAGCCATCTTCATCCTTTAATAGAGTGTATGTGAAATCTCTTCTCCAGCCAGAGGGACAACAGGGGAGATCGTTTGGTATGAGGAAGAGTTCAGGAGAAGCCGACCTGAGGGATTTTATCAGGGTGATGCGGGATGCGGATGAAGTCATCGATGTTACGGAACCGGTAACAGAGGAATACCAGGCCCCGAAGATGGCAGCGGCAACCGACAAGCTGCTGTATTTCCATGATCTTCATGGAGAGCGGGCGGTCATGAACGTGACCGCCACCAGGAGATCGCTGTCGCTTGCCCTGTCGATCCCGGAGAGCGAAACCGTGCAGAAGCTCTCTCTTGCATCATATAACGGGGAGGTAATCGACGACGGCACGCTCTCCTTTTCAGAGGTTGATCTTCGGCGCATCCCGGTGATGCACCATTTCCCCCTCGATGCAGGGAGGTACATCACATCGGGGATAGTCTTCTCCTCGTATGGCGGGGTTACCAATGCCTCCATTCACCGGATGCTTGTCCGTGACGAGAAGAGCGTGGTCGCACGCCTGGTGGAGGGGAGGCATACCTATGCCCTTCACCAGAAGGCACTGGAAGCAGGAGAGCGTCTCCCGGTCGCCGTGGTGATTGGAGTGCACCCGGCAGTCACGTTTGCCAGTTGCACACGGGTCCCGAAAGGAAAGGAACTTATCTATGCCGCGGAACTGCTCGGAGGAGAGATCAGGGTCCGGAGTTGCAGAAACGGCGTGGAGGTCCCGGATGCCGAGATCGTCCTCGAAGGATACATCGGGACGGAAGTGACTGACGAGGGCCCGTTTGTCGATATCACGGGAACCTACGACCGGGTGAGGCCGCAGCCCGTCATCGAATTTACCGGGATGCACCTGAAGAAGGATTTCATCTACCACGGCATCCTGCCCGGAGGCAACGAGCACAAGGTGCTCATGGGCGCCCCGTACGAGCCCTCCATATTCCGGGCGGTTGCAGTGGTGACGGAAGTCAAGAACGTCGTTCTCACCAATGGCGGATGCGGCTATCTCCACGCGGTTCTCCAGGTCCGGAAACATACCCAGGGTGACGCCAAAAATGCGATAATGGCCGCGTTCGCCACCCATACGTCGTTGAAACACGTTGTGGTGGTCGACGAGGACATCGATCCTGCAGACCCCCGGGACGTGGAGTACGCCATAGCGACGAGGGTGCGGGGCGACCAGGACATCATGATCATCACCGGTGCACGGGGGTCATCGCTTGACCCGTGCCGCCTGGAGGACGGGACCAATGTCAAGGTGGGAGTGGACGCGACGATGGTCCTCGGCAGGGAAGACGAATTTATCAGGGCCGGGTGGTGAGTGCCGGTGTACCTCGATCCGGGTGAAGAGAAGATACTGGATGGAGAGTCCGGCACAACGAAACAGAAGATGATGGAGATCCTCGTCGCACTGGGGAAGGTCTTCGGTGCCGCGAGGATGGTCGCGATCAAGAGCGCCCAGGTGAGCGGGGCGTCATACAAAACGATCGGTGAGTACGGACTTGAATGGCTCAACTCTCTCGATGCCAGGGTCGTCGTGCCGGCGGTCCTAAACCCGATCGGCATGGACCGGGACCGGTGGCGGGATATGGGGATACGTCCTGAATTTGCCCGCAAGCAGGAGGAGGTCGTCAGGGCGTACGAAAGGCTCGGTGTTTTGATGGAGTGCACCTGCACCCCCTATTATATCACTGAGACGCAGTACGGGGACCACCTTGCATGGTCCGAATCTTCTGCGGTGGCATACGCAAACTCGGTCATCGGCGCCCGGACGAACAGGGAGGGTGGCCCGAGCGCGCTTGCAGCCGCGATCGTGGGCAAGACCCCCGAGTACGGTCTCCACCTTTCAAAAGAGCGGAGACCGGCGGTTGTCATCGATGTGGAAGGTATGCCCGACGACCACGAGATAGCGACATACGGGGCTCTCGGGTTCCATGCGGGATCAGCGGTCGGAAACCGGATCCCGATCTTCTCCGGCATCCGCCCTGACGGAGACCAGCTGAAGGCCCTCGGTGCTGCAATGGCCGCATCGGGAGCGGTCGCTCTCTTCCATGTCGAGGGGATCACACCCGAAGCAGAACGGCTATCCTTCGATCTCGCCGGTCTCGAGAGGATTCATCTCGATTACGGGGAGACGAGAGAGACCTTTTCAGACGGTGCCGTCGATGCCGTGGCGCTCGGGTGCCCGCACTGCTCGCCACTGGAACTACGAGATATAGCCACACTCCTGAAGGGAAAGAAGGTAAAAATCCCTCTGTTTATCTTTGCAGCCCGGAACGTCATCCAACGGAGCCGGGAGGTCGTCTCCGAGATCGAACAGAGCGGGGCGCGTGTCTACTCCGATACCTGCATGGTTGTGTCCCCTGCAATGGAACGGTTCGACGCCGTCATGGTGAACAGCGGGAAGGCATATGCATATATGCCGAATATGTGCGGAGCCCTCGCCCGGATCGGCACAACCGAGGAGTGCATCGCGGTTGCGACATCCGGGAGCTAGGTGAAGGGGGTGGGTACGGGCAGGCGACTTTCCGATGCGGTACTATTAATCCCCGATTCATCAAAGATCCCTCAGCCATGTTTGCTGATCTGAAGACCGGGGGGATCGACCGTTACAAGCCAGTCGTGCTGGGAGTCCTCCTGGTATTCTCGGTCCTCCTTGAGATCGTCGTGCACCTGGTACTCAGGATCGACGTTGTATACACCCATTTTTTCTACATCCCGATCGTGCTCGGAGCGATATGGTACGGCACGCGTGGAGTAATGATCGCAATCCTGCTCGCGGCACTTCTCCTCTCCGGTGCATATTATGCGGACGGCGTGCTCAGGACAGGACCGTTGCTCCGTGCACTGATCTTCCTTGTCGTGGCTCTCGTGATTGGCGTGGTGTCTGATATCGCGAAAAGGGAGCAGAAACGGATGATCAACGAGGTTGCGGATGCGGCTCTCCGGTCAGGCATGGAGACGTCCGGGATACGGGGCAACCTCGAGGAGATCAAGGTACGGGTCCTGTCGTCTGCAAATGTCCAAAAGATGAAGGATGAACGGAATGTCCACGGCCTGGTGATGGCCCTCAAACACCGTGATCCCGCGGTGGCATACGAGGCCGTGGAAGCACTCGGCGAGATAGGAGACCCTGCTGCCGCCGGGCCACTGACAGAGGCACTTACCGGGGACAAATACAGCGGGTTACGATGGAAAGCAGCGGAAGCGCTCACGCAGATCGGAACTGAATCTGTGCCCTATCTTATCAACGCACTGGAGAACCCGGATGAAGATGTGCGGTGGAAGGCAGCGATCTCGCTTGGAGAGATCGGAGACAGACGTGC
>DAWO01000143.1 GCA_002509485.1 Methanolinea sp. UBA477 | reverse complement strand
TTCCCAGGAGCACAAATTCGGTTGTGGTCGGACCAATGCTGGTCGAACGGCTTGATTTGAAGGTTGGGAGCAGGATAGATATCGGCGATCCGGATGAGGGATCCACAACAACCGTGCGGGTCGTGGGCATCCTCGAGGAGAGAGGCATGTCCCAGGATATCAATTCCGACATGGCGATCATCGGCAGCGAGAAGCTCTTCACCGGGATATTTGGAGGAGAAGGCGAGTACGACCAGGTCAACATCGTCCTCAACGACCTGGATGATACGGAGACCGTGACAGACCAGATCGAGGACAAGCTGAACCGCAAAGAGGATACGGTAACGATACAGGACAGCAGCCGCATGATTGAAAGCATAACCGGGACACTTTCAACAATGACAATCTTCGTGATGGCCATCGCGGGAATCTCGTTGCTTGTCGCGGCTGTATCGATCTTCAACGTGATGATGATGTCGGTCACCGAACGCATCAGGGAGATCGGGATCCTCAGGAGTATCGGCACCCAGAAGAATGAAGTGAGGAGTATGTTTTTGTACGAATCTGCAATCCTTGGAGTAATCGGGGCGGTTATCGGCGCGGTGGTGAGTCTGACCGTCGGATGGCTGGTCGTTCTCGCGATGGTCGGCAGTACTGAGTACTTCTTCGCCCCTGCAAGCCTCGTGTATGTGCCTTTTGCAATGGCGATAGGGACTGTCACCTGTATCCTTTCAGGGCTGTATCCTGCATGGAGTGCATCCAATCTCGACCCTATCGAGGCGTTGAGAGCAGAATAACAACTCATTTTTCAACATGATCCGGCTTTGTCCGTTTTCATTATGCGTTGCGCTTGTCCAGGAATGGAAATTTTTTCGGTTCTGGTTTTTCTGCCAGGGATGATACCATACCTGACCATGAAAAAACCAGATCGCCAGGGATTACCCCTGTAGCACCCACACGGTTGTGATGAAATATCCTCCGAAGATGACCAGGAAGATACCGCAGAGCCCCAGTATAATCCTGAATTCCCGAACTCCGAGAAAGAACCTCCCTTTATGGACGCTGGCTGAAATAAGGGTCAGCCACCCGAGGTCTGCCCCCCAGTGACCAAGGATAAATGCCAGCGCTCCACTGATTCCCCCAGCAAGCGCACCCATGAGGAGGGCGCTTCCAACCGTGAACCACCACAGCCAGAAGTACGGGTTCGAGATGCTCGTGATGATCCCTGCAAGCACCGGGTCTTTCGGAGAGACCCCGCTCTGCGAGAGGTCGATCTCGGCATTGCGGCTTTCGAGTATGGTAAAGATGCCGAATACAACGAGTGCGATTCCGCCTATCCCGCCAATGAGCCAGCTGAAATCCTTGAAGACGATTGCAAGCCCGGCCACAATCAGGACAACCATGACAATCTCAACAAGGATGTGGCCCAGGGTGACACGTGGACCCATGGTCCACCCCCCTTTGAGCGAGGAGTTGATGGTCGCCACCAGTGTGGGCCCTGGAGCAAGTGCACCGGTTAGCCCGACGAGGAATCCAAGCAGGAGCAGTTCAGGGGGTGACGAAGGAATCATGACAATCCACGGAAAGTATCCTTGCCCATGAGAACAGAGTGGGCGGTCATGGGAGTTATAGAGATCTCGGCACCGGCTAATTTAAGGGCTTTTACAGGACGCAAGAGGTACCGATACCCGGTCAATTCATCTCGAATGAGGGTGGCTGTGCCATCTTCATCTGTGTGCATGGTCCCGGCAGGGAATCCCGTGGTTTTTCCCGGTTTTCCTGGTTGCGCAGTGAGAAGGCCAGAGTCACAACAGCGATTTTAATCTCCTGCGGGCACAGATAGTTATCCCTGCCAGGAGAACTACCCTGGATCAGGGAGCGTAAATTCCTGTGACGGAGGATGAAGAATACGATGAATCTGCAGACCCGTGCATGCAGTGCGGACTCTGCTGCAAGATCTACGGTGACCGGATCTCTCCGACCCCTACGGACCTCTATACCTGGATGGTGAACGGGAATACAGACGTTCTCAGGTATTTTTTTGGACAGATGAGTGACGGCCGGATCATCAACTGCGCTGCTCTTGAACCCTCTGATATTGGAGAGATCATCGAGATCGAGATGCGGGATCCGGGTTCGGGGGGATACCTGACCGTATGCCCGTTCCTGAAAAGAGTGGCTGATTCGAGGTATGTATGCTCTATCCACGAGATAAAGCCGGAGATGTGCTGCAATTTTACTCCCTGGGAGCGGCGGCAGACCGATTTTCGCCTTTGCAGGGCATTGAAAAGATGAATGGAAGAATGGTAATTGAGACCATTTAAGCGTCAAAAACATCACACTCGTTCAGACAAACCCAAAAATTGAGACAGCGCACCCTGGAGACAATAATCCCTGCCCTATGCCGATTGAATGGCTCTTTTTTAATGGAGCTTGCCCCAAATCGCGGATTTATAACCAAGGCCGGGATGGCCACCTGTAAAACCGGTCTAGACCGCTGGATTGTTTCGGGAACCAGGTTGTCTCCATCCTAATCTTTCATACTGTCAGCAGCAGGCTCCACCGGGGTAATGAGCACCCTGTCAACCCGCTGCCCGTCCATATCCACCACTTCGAAACGGAACCCACGCCATTCAAACACATCCCCGGTATCAGGAATTTTTCCAAGAATCATCATCACGAATCCCGAAAGCGTATGGAAATATCTCTCCTTCTCTCCTGGTATCTCCTTAATTTTGAGTATTTCCCTGATATCATCGATGGGGTAGAGGCCATCCACGAGGATGGATCCATCTTCCCGCTCGACAAGCGGTTTGTCACGCATCGGGTTTTGTGACGAGAAATCCCCGATAATTGCTTCAAATACATCATGTAGCGTTACGAGACCGGAGACGGCTCCGTACTCGTCCATCGCGATTGCCATGGAACTGCCGGTTTTGCGCAGCAGTTCGAGCATCCTGAATACAGGGAAATTTTCAGGGATTACAGGGGCTTCCTTTACAACGCTCTCAAGATCGGGAACAGTACCATCAGCCGCCCACAATTTCCAGATATCACGGGCGCGGGCAATTCCTATGATGGAATCCAACTGGTCACGATAGACCGGGAATCGGGAGTGCTGGCTTTCCAGTATCCTTGCAATATTGTCTTGTGGGTCTTTTGTGATATCCAGTGCAATTATCTCGGGACGGGGTGTCATCAATGAAAAGACTTTCCGATCACCCAACCGGAATATGGACTCCACCATCTGGTGCTCCATCGCCTGAACAACACCCGTCCGGGCACCCTCTTCAACAAGGAGTTTTATCTCCTCCTCAGTGACCCTGAATACCGGTTCTGCATCTGATCCGACAACGCGAAGCATTACGCCTGTCGAGGCACTCATCAGCCAGACAACAGGTATAAAAATTTTTGATAATCCCCTGATTGTCCCCGCACAACGGCAGGCAAGGCGTTCCGGGTTTTGCATGCCGAGTCTCTTCGGGAGAAGCTCCCCGAAGAGGAGCGTGAGGTACGTGATGACGATGACGATCAGGAGGATGCTTATGGTATGTGCATATGGTGAAACCAGCGGTATCGCTTTTAGGTAAGGGATGATATATTTCGAGAACGTTGCGCCGCTGTATGCGCCGGCGCCGATCCCAATCAGCGTTATTGCGATCTGTATCGTGGAGAGGAAGGTATTTGGCTCTTTTAAGAGATCAAGTGCCGTATCCGCACCATGGATTCCCTGTTCGGAAAGATAACTGAGACGAAAGGTCCGTGACGAGACCAGGGCGAATTCAGCCATGGAAAAAAACCCGTTAAGGCCAATTAAGGCTAGCAGGCCCAACAGTTCAGGCACAATTGTACAGGAAGCCATTACTCATATCCGATCGGAAATATCGAGCGTTGTCGCACGTTGTGTATTGTTGGCCTTCTTTTTTATAGATTCTTGAGCATATTAGCTTAGCTTGGTTGCACGAGGTTCGTCCATCATGATCAAAAACGCATCTCCCCGGTTACGTCTTGCATTGTTTGTCATCGTCCTCATGGGCATGGTGAGCCTCTTTGGAGATATCGTCTATGAAGGCGCACGGAGCGTAGCCGGCCCGTACCTGCTCGTCATGGGAGCAAGTGCATTCACGGTCTCAGTGGTGGCCGGGCTCGGGGAATTTCTTGGATATGGCATAAGATTAATCTCGGGGTATTTTGCCGACAGGACCCGGAATTACTGGGTTTTTACCATAAGCGGGTACCTGCTGATCGGGGCAATACCTCTCCTTGTATTTGCCGGCAGCTGGGAGACAGCGGCTCTTCTCCTTATCGTGGAACGAATTGGAAAAGGGATCCGTTCCCCGTCAAAAGACGCGATACTATCCCATGCCGCAAAAGAGGTTGGGAGGGGTTTTGGTTTCGGGCTCCATGAGGCACTGGACCAGGTTGGAGCGGTCGCAGGACCGCTTCTCTTCTCGGCAGCGCTTCTCTTGACCGGTGATTACCAGGCAGGATTTGCGCTTATGGCCGTTCCATTTGTCCTGCTCGTAGTTGCGCTGGTTGCCGCATGGCATAAAATCCCGGAGCCGCAGATTCTTGAAGAGCGTGTCGAAGAGGTTAGGCAGACCGATGAATTTCCAAGGGTAATGGTGCCATATTCCCTCTTCACAGCCTGTATCATGGCTGGATTCCTGGTATTCCCGCTAATGGCGTATCATTTCAAGGAATTCTCCATAGTACCCGATATCCAGATCCCGGTTTTTTATGCGATTGCCATGGGAGTGGATGCCATGGTCGCACTGGCCATCGGCAGGGCATATGATAGAAGGGGAATCGGGGTCCTGTTTATCCTCCCGGTTATTGGCACCTGTGTTCCCGTTTTGGCCTTCTCCTTCGGATACCTGGGTGCCCTTCTTGGAACCATCCTTTGGGGTGCGGCTATGGGGGTCCAGGAGACTGTTTTGAGAGCGGCTGTTGCCGATTACACGCACATCAGTAAGCGGGGGACTGCATATGGTATCCTGAATACCGTGTATGGTGCGGCATGGTTTGCCGGAAGTGTAACGATGGGAATGCTTTATGAATTCAATATCAGCCTGTTGATAGGATTTGTCGCCATCATGCAGGCTGGAGGTTTCATACTATTCCACCAGTTCGTAAGAAAAATGAATGGAGGTGGAATACCGAGATGGGGATGAACAGGGCCTCCAAAAAACATCTTTAGTCTTCTGTTGTTTCCGACAACAATTCCCTGGCAAAGATTATGACCGTAAGGACGATCGATCCCAGGGTAAAGATGATGACAATGACGGTGATGAGCCCCAGGTATTCCTGGATGATCTCCAGTTGGCCTGCCAGAAATCCACCAAATGCCAGCATTGCAGTCCATGCGAGAGCTCCAATAAAATTATAGAGGGTGAACTTTCCATAGTCCATGGATCCGGCCCCGGCAAGAAAAGGTGCAAATTTTCTTACCATGGGAATAAAGCGGGCCATCACGACCATCGTCGGCCCGTAATGTGCGAAGTACCTGTTGGTTTTAGCAATTTTTTCATCGGTAAAAATATGTCTGAAGCGTCTTTGAAAGACCCTGGTCCCCATATATTTTCCAGTCCAGTAACTTATTGCATAACCGATAAACCCCGCCCATGCAGAGACCGCGATCAGCCAGTAGACGTCAAGCCCTCCCTCTGCTGCCAGTACACCCCCAAGGAAAAGCAGGGAATTTCCTGTAATCGGAGCAACCACTATCCCGCATTCCACCAGGATGATAATGAATATAATGAGGTATATGTATACTCCGTATTCCGATGCCAATGCGGGAAGATTCGCCTCTATGTCAAATATAAGGGCGGACAGTGTGGAAAGCATGGATGCAGGGGTATTAGGAATTGAAATATCTTTAAACAGACGATGGTTCTCATTCCGGCAAAAACGAACCCGGCCATGATGCCGGAGGACTGGAAGCAGTGAATGTCCATAAATATCTGTAGGTTTCCACAATCTGTATGGCAGAAAGGATCTCTGTTACTGTGACGGGCCACGTGCAGGGGGTAGGGTACCGGTATTATGTAACAGACTGTGCAATTGATCGTGGCATATCGGGTTATGTGAAGAATAACCCGGACGGGACGGTGAGCGTGGTTGCGGAGGGCGAAGCATCAAAACTTCAGGACCTTATCGAAGCCATGCGTGCCGCTGGCGACCCCTATATACAAGTACGTGACATGAGCGTAACCTGGGAGACGGCCCGGCAGGAATTTCGTGGGTTTTTCATCAGCAGGTGAAAAACCGATAGGAGACAGGTTGCAGCATGCTTGATCCACTTCTGGCCTTTGTAGTTATTTTGGCCTTAATTACCGCAATCAGCCTTAAATACAGGATAATCCCTTTCTTCACACTTATCGGTGGCGCCCTGGTATTCGGTCTCCTGGCAGGGATGGATCCGGACACGATAATTCATGCTGTCATTGACGGCCTGGGAAGGACGTTTGGGATATTCGGCATCATAATTCTCTCGGGCTCTGTGATTGCCCGGATGCTTGTGAAACAGGACTTAATCGGGGTAATCGTGAATGATATGCGAAGGTGGATACGGGATCCTTTCACGATTGCTGGTGCAGGGGGGTATCTGCTCGCTGTCCCGGTATCATGCTGCATAACCGCTTTTATGATGCTGGCTCCATTTGCATCCCATCTTTCCGGGAACAAAAAACTCCGAAACGACCTAATCTATGTTACTGCGCTTGGGACTCTCTCATCGTTTGCTTTCCTGTTCCCGACTCCCGTGACCATTCCGCTCTTCTCATCGTTCTCAACTGAAATATCGCCTCTTTGGTACAATGCACTTGCCCTCCCTGTCTCGCTCATGGTGCTTGGAGGGGTAATCATTGCATTCACTGTTCTCAGGGGGAGTATACCGGAAGAGACCCTTCCCGGTGAACACGGGGAATGGAAACCCCGAAAAGTCCATGTGAGGGCCTGGCTGCCGTTCATCGTCATCCTGCTTTCTATTCCCGCGGGAATTCTTATGGGGCTCTCCAGTTCGGCGCTCATCCAGTTTATCATGCTTGCAGGAGCGGCATGTGCGGTGATCCTTGCCACACCCGAGGTTCGGATCGAAGCGATGGCAGAGGGTGTAAAACATGGCGGAGTTATCATATTTGATATATGCGGTGCAGGAGCGCTTGGATACGTGATAGTCCAGGGTGGTTTTGCGGCAGGCCTCCTGTCCGCTATAGGGGGCTTCGTACCGATCCTCTGTGTTCCTTTCGTTGTCGCGGCGCTCATCCAGACCGCGCAGGGTTCACGGGTGGTGACTGCGGTCATTACCGGGGAGATAATCGCCGGGACCGGTGCTGTTGCGCTCATCCACCCGCTGATCCTTATCCTCATGATTGCCGCCGGAACCTGCGTCATATCGTATGTGACAGATCCCTATTTCTGGCTGGTTCAACGGACCACCGGCGATGAGATAGGTGTCGTGGTCAGGAAGTATACTGTTCCGCTCGCAATTGCGGGACTGGCAGTATTCCTGTTCGCGGCCGGCCTGCAGGTAGCGCTGTTCTAAATACTCATGTTTCAGGCTCTTTTCCTGACGAAATCGTCAACAGGCCGTCTCGGGGTATGGGGTACCGGATCTGCATATCCTATACGAAACAGCATCTGTAGTGTGTGCCCACCGGATATCCCGATGTATTCCCGCAGCTGTTCCCTCAAATCTATCATATCCTGGTGTTCTGATAGTACCTGGCTGAAGGGCTGAATTGCAAGGCCCATTTCAGTGGCTTTTAAGCAGGCGCGCTCGTAACATCGTCCGGCTTTTATCTGGTCCATGCGATTGTTCCCTTTGGTCGATATCCATGCATATGCAGCGGCAGAAAACGCCTGTTTTCTGGTAAGTTTTACAGCCTCCCTTCCAAGTGAAGAGATATCCTGTTCGGCTTTTTCACGGGATATTGCAAAATGCTCAGCCAGTCTCCTCGAAATGCCGCCGGAACCGAACTGCGCAAAGCCAAAGCCGTCCCGGAACAGGGCTGCCTCCTGGTCATTGAACCTGAATCGAGCGAGGGTCTCTGTGATCCTGTCCTGGTTTGAGACCTCGATTTCCATAGCTTTTACAATGTAGTTTGCAAGCGTTTCTCTCACATCATTATCTGCAACGATGCTGATTGGTGTGAACACATCAGAGGCTTCAGACAGCACAGATACCTGGTGATCCGTAATAGAATTTTTCCGGAATACTCTCCTGTTTGTCTCCCGCTTCTGTATCTGCTCAAAGAGTGTATCTTTTTCGACTGCGACATCCTTCTCAAGGTCTATTCTGGCTACCGGTTTTTCGAGATCAAGCGCGTTTCCGGGCCAACCTCCCGGGAAAAGGTCAATATCGGCCCTGTATCCAAAATAACCTGCGGCAAGAGTAAAATTTTCGATGAAGGATCCATGTGATACACAAACCCGGCGGAGCTCGGGATCACATGCAGGAAGCAGACGCTCCTGGTCTATGAAGAGGCTTATTCGCAGCGGTCCGTCGAACTCAACGATCCAGGGCTGTGTATTATGGGGACTCGGCGCCAGGATTGCGTAAGAGAGGGCATTCTTGCGGATGTCGCTATCAGCTGGATCATGCCTCTCCCATCCATGAGTTGCGTGGTTCATTGGTACATCAGTGTATGTATAATTTGATAATAAGCATCCCGAAAATAGATTATACAGAATACGTGTAAATCCTAAAAGGTTTCAAGTGGTGATGAGATTTCCAAAAAATAATAGCCGGACACAGAACGATCTAGAAGCAAAACTCCGGCAAATCGACGGGAAAGGATACAAGGCCTATAAAGATCTCGCGGGGGTTTACCGGTTTAGTGACTATGTCTTCTGTATCGATCGGGTTCAATCTGATCCCTTTGCACCTCCCAGCAGAGTGAGGGTTATCGTTCCCACAGAGGAACTGGGAATCCCGGAGATGGCCCTCTCCACACCGTCCCGGAGGGTGGCCCTTCGGGATTATCTGATACGATCTTTCCAGGCATCAATTCGAAAAACCGGAAATTTTCGGCGTGGGACAGGCCGAAGCGGCCTGATAACCATCGATTCTCCAGGGCAGGAGATACTTGCCCGGACAGCCATGGTTGTCAAGGATCAGGCCATTGAAGCGAGATTTGCTATAGGCCTTCCTGGTATGGGACGAAGGATTGCCGGACGCCTTGCTCACGAGATGCTATTTGAGGACATTCCCAGGATCGTGAAACAATCCCTCTTTTATAGAAACCTTGACACTGATGCACTTTCTAAACACCTCGAGGTATGCGAGGATGCTGATTTTCTAAGAGACACCCTTTGCGAGAAAGGCCTTGTGGCCTTCATTGCTGACGGGGCCATCCTGCCTCGTTCGAGCGGCATAGATGACAGGCCGATGACCGAAAAATCAGTGGTGCCTTTCGAATCCCCGCCGTCGCTCCGTGTCTCTTTCGAGCTGCCAAATGCAGGCGAGGTGACGGGAATGGGAATAAAAAAGGGAATAACACTGATTGTCGGGGGAGGTTTTCACGGAAAATCAACCCTCCTGCATGCAGTGGAACGTGGAATTTATAACCATGTTCCGGGAGACGGGCGCGAATATGTGGTCACCAGCCCGAAAGCTGTAAAGATCAGGGCAGAGGAAGGACGCAGGGTGGAGAAGGTTGACATATCGCCATTCATATCAAATCTTCCCTTTCGAGGGGATACCCGGTATTTCTGCACAGATGATGCAAGCGGAAGTACATCACAGGCTGCAAATATAATGGAATCGCTGGAGATGGGAGCAGATGTCCTCATGATTGACGAGGACTGCTCTGCCACCAATTTCATGATACGTGATCACCGCATGCAGGAGCTGATCTCAAAGGATAAAGAGCCGATCACCCCTTTCATCGATCGCGCCGGACAGATCTCAACAGAACTCGGCGTGTCAACGATCCTTGTGCTAGGGGGTTCCGGCGACTACTTCGACATAGCAGATACTGTCATCTGCATGGAGGAATACCGCCCCCGGGACTGCACGAAGGAGGCCCAAAGCATTGCCATCAAGTACAGGGCAGAGAGAGTTGCCGAGGTTGACGGCCGGATGGGGAGCGTCTCCCCAAGAGTGCCACTTGCCGGGAGTATCAGCGCGAAGAAGGGAAAAAAGGAGGTTAAAATATCCGCGAAAGGCATCCGTTCTATCGCATTCGGAATATTTACAATAGACCTCTCGGCAATGGACCAGCTGACAGATGTCAGCCAGACTGCAGCCATCGGCGAGGCGATTTATATTGCCAGCCGTTACATGGACGGTAGAAGGTCGCTTTCCGAAGTGATCTCCATCATTGATCATGATATTGCGAAAGGGGGGCTGGACGTTCTTGGAAGGGATGGTTCACGTGATTATGCGCAATTCCGCCCACTGGATCTGGCCGGGGCTATTAACCGGCTGAGAACGCTTGAAGTGATTCAACAGGACGGGGAAAGAAATGGATCCCGAAACCCAACTTTGCCACTGAAAGAATAAGAGTGTTCTCTGAATGTTTCCGGTTACTCGCCGTTATTGATCATAGCCGGCGCTTGCCCGAGGCCACTGCGTCTATCTTTTATCCCTCCTGATGCATTGCCAGTCCAGAGGCATACTCTGTCCCCCGTAATCAGAAAATCTATAAACACAGCCAACGTATCGCTTAAATTACCGAACTATCGTATGCCCCCCCTGGACCTTTCTCATTTTACCGGGCTCTCCAACGAAGAAGCACAACAGCGTCTTCTTCAGGATGGCCCGAATCAACTCCCCTCCCGCGAAACCCGCGGGATATTTGGCATCGTGAGGGATGTCATTCGGGAGCCTATGTTTCTCCTACTCGTAGGAGCCGGGTCAATCTATTTCGTGCTCGGGGATATCGAGGAAGGAGCCCTGCTCCTTTCCTTTGTCCTGGTGATCATCGCGATCACCGTCTACCAGGAACGGAAGACCGAGAGAGCCCTTGAAGCATTGAGAAACCTGTCCAGTCCACGGGCATTGGTGATCCGGGAAGCCCGATTGGTCCGGATCGCAGGACGCGACGTTGTGAGAGGTGACCTTCTCTTCGTCAGCGAAGGGGACCGCATCGCTGCGGATGCCCTGCTGGTGGCATCCACCAATCTCTCCATCGATGAATCACTCCTGACCGGCGAATCGGTACCGGTCAGAAAACTCCCTCCCGAGGGGGAACCTGGCGAGCGGAGGCCGGGAGGGGATGACCAGCCCTGGCTCTATTCGGGGACCCTGGTGGTCCAGGGCCAGGGTGTTGCCGAAGTGGTCTCGGTTGGTATCCATACCCGGATGGGCGAGATCGGAAAAGCGTTGCAGACGGTCAAAGAGGAAGAGACCCGTCTGCACGTCGAGACTGCACATATCGTCAGGAGTATTGCACTCATCGGATTGTTCCTTTTCATCATTGTCGTGGTCGCATACGGCCTTACACGAGGGGACTGGCTCCACGGACTCCTCGCCGGGATCACGCTGGCCATGGCCATTCTCCCCGAAGAATTCCCGGTGGTCCTGACAGTATTTCTGGCACTCGGTGCCTGGCGCCTTTCCAAAATTAACGTCCTTGCCCGCCATGTCCCGGCAATCGAGACCCTCGGTGCAACCACCGTCTTATGCACGGACAAGACCGGGACGCTCACCCTCAACCAGATGACCGTCGTGAAGTGTGCGGTCGCCGATTCCTCGTTCGATTGTCTCACCGGGGGAAACGGTCCTCTCCCTGAACCATTCCACGAGCTCCTCGAGTATGCGATTCTCTCCTGCAAGAAGGATCCCTTTGACCCCATGGAACAGGCGCTTCTGAAGACGGGAATCGATGATCTCTCCGGGACCGAGCACCTTCACGAAGACTGGGAGCTCCTGCAGGAATACCCGCTCTCCCGGGAACTGCTGGCCATGTCCAATGTCTGGCGAATAAAAAAGAGTGATGATTACATTATCGCAGCAAAAGGGGCTCCCGAAGCAATCTTCGACCTCTGCCACCTTGGTGAGCAGGAGGTTGCGGTGCTGACCGGCGAGGTAGAGACCCTCGCCGCACAGGGGCTCCGTGTTCTGGGAGTTGCAAAGTCAACGTTCCGGCTCGGCCATCTGCCTGACGGCCAGCATGCCTTTCCGTTCACCTATCTCGGACTGATCGGGTTTGCCGATCCGGTGAGGCCGGATGCTGCGGAAGCGATCTCGGAGTGCAGGACCGCGGGCATCAGGGTTGTCATGATCACCGGAGACTACCCTGCTACCGCACAAAACATCGCTGCCCAGATCGGGATTCCTGAAACTGATATCATTCTCACCGGGCCAGACCTCGAATCACTGCCCGCGGCGAAGAGGGATGAGGAGATTTGCACCACTTCCCTTTTTGCAAGGGTCGTTCCTGAGCAGAAGCTCCAGATTGTCGAATCTTTGAAGTCTTGTGGTGAGATAGTTGCCATGACGGGCGATGGGGTGAATGATGCCCCGGCACTGAAGGCCGCCCATATCGGTATCGCGATGGGGGGGCGGGGGACTGACGTGGCCAGGGAAGCGTCGTCGCTGGTCCTCCTTGATGATAATTTTGCATCGATTGTTGCAGGGATCCGGATGGGACGGAGGATCTATGCAAATCTGAAGAAGGCCATGGCATACATCATATCAGTTCATGTCCCTATCGCCGGCTTATCGCTCGTTCCCGTCCTCTTCGGATGGCCGCTGATCCTTCTGCCCATCCAGATTGTGTTCCTGGAGCTGATCATCGACCCCGCATGCTCCGTAGTGTTCGAGGCGGAGCAGGAGGAACCTGACATCATGCAGCGACCTCCCAGGAGACCCGACGCACATATACTCGATCGCCCCACGGTCACGATTGCTCTTGCGCAGGGATTTGTTGCCCTTGGATTCGTTCTCGCAATCTATCTGTATGGGATGATGGAAGGACTTTCCGAGGACGAATTGCGTACCCTTACCTTCGTCACGATTGTGGTTGCCAACCTCGCCCTGATCTGCACCAACCGGTCGTGGACTCAGAGCATTGTTACTACTCTTAAAAAACCAAACACGGCGTTCTGGTGGGTGATCGGGTTAACGGTAGTATTCCTTGCCGCAGACCTCGTTGTCCCGGGCCTGCGAGCACTGTTCCAGTTCGCACCCATCTCTCTTAACAATCTCCTGCTCTGTATCATGTGTGGAATGCTGAGTATCGCATGGTTCGAGGTGTTCAAAGTGATTCGTTCCCGGAGAACCCCGGACTGATCCCAAGCCCCAGGATTCTCTTCACGTATTTTCAAAGGGTATAGGAGAACTGAAAGAGGGAAACGAGGAATTAACCCGGGCATCTTATAACCTCGAGGATGGGGGACAGATCCCCACGTCAGCGAAGGTCCTCTGTCCGTATTCGAAGGGCTTGTCCATATCCTTGAGAAGGAGGATGATGGAGATCAGGAGGGCGATGATGATGGAGAAGATGATCATATCCTCATTGAGGGATCGATCTTGACAAAGAAGAGAACCTGGATCTCGCCGGCAACAGGGATCTCGGCGATGAAACAGGCTGCCGGGATGAAGAAGGTCTCCGCTATCGTCTTCAAATAACCTGGAAGCTTGTCAATATTCCAGAGTATCGTCCGGATTTTATATACATACCGGGGCTGAAAGATATGAAGACATGTATCTGCATCATTTCTTTGGCTTTTGGCCTCCCTGGTGTATGGAAAGGATCTTTCACACAAAAAAACGGAAGGGAGGTGCTCCGTGCACATCCCCTCAACACATCTAGAGATCCGGGCTGCTCTCTCTCCCGATGATCCGTGCAATATCAGACATCTCGCGTGCGAGAAGCCGGATGAGATCATCGAGGGTGATAAGTCCGACCAGGCGCTCCGCTCCGTCGATGACGGGCATTCTTCTCACTCCGGCGGTTCTCATCTCCTGTAAAGCCTCAAAGATCCCAGTATCCTTTGTGATGGATTTCACTTCCCGGGTCATGATGGAACTGACCAGGGCCGTGGGTGAAATATCGCAGAGAAGGGGACCTCTCAGTGCCATGTCACGGTCTGTAACGATTCCCACGGGTTTATGATCCTCGGTGACAATGACACACCCGAGATTCTTCTCTTTCATCAATTCGGCGACGAACCGTATCTGTGCGTCCGGTTTCACACTCAGGACGTTCTTCTGGCAGCAGGTATAAACCGACATCTCTATTCTCCAATGACCGGTATAGAATGTCCGGGAGATATAAATAGGTATTGACAGATCGGTTCAGACAATCAACCGCCGCTTCATCAGGTGAATTGATACGAAGAAGAACAGGACGGTCAGGACGGATATCCATCCGATGCTGTACAGGAAGTAGGGTGAAAAGTCGGAGAGCGTGAGTGACCGGGTGACCGTGACAACCTGTGTGAGTGGGAGAAATCCCCGGGCGAAGAGCTGGAGCCCTCCGGGAAGAACATCGAGGGGAAAGAAGGTCCCTGAAAAGAGGAACATCGGAGTGATAAAAAGGAAGCTCGGGTAGTTCAGGGCGTCAATACCAGGTGTGATTGCGGTGAAACACATCGCGATACCGGCAAAGAGGAGCCCGGCAAGGAAAGAGAACGGCAGGATAAAGAGCGAGAGCGGGAGATCGACGACACCGAAGGCTATCAGCACTGCGAGCATCACGGACGAGTAGATGAAACTGCGGGTGGCCCCCCACAGGAGTTCGCCGGCTATCACTTCGTCGAGTGCGAGTGGGGTGGCAATCATTGCATCAAAGGTCTTCTGGTAATACATGCGGACAAACGAAGAATAGGTGCATTCGAAGAATGCCGAGTTCATTATCGATATTGCAACCAGTGCCGGGGCAATGAACTCGACATATGGTACCCCGTCGATCTCCCCTACAAACATCCCAAGCCCGAAACCAATAGCCAGGAGGTAGAGGATCGGCTCGATAAATGGCGGCAGAAAATTTACCTGGTAGGTCTTGAAAAAGACATCCCAGTTCCTGCGCCATACCTTCAATGCACCACGGGTCAATCTCGGGATATACACCGATTGCGCCATCAGTCCTTCAGGGCCCTCCCGGTCAGCTTGAGAAAGACATCTTCAAGCGATCCTCTCCGGGCGAACACATGCCCCGGATTGCAGGTATCAAAGAGGCTCTTTGCCACTTCGCGGGGATTGTCTGTAAAAATCTGGACCATATCCCCAAAGACCTCGTAGGAGACCCCCATATTCTCGATGCATGCGATAACTTCAGGAGTGTGCTCGGCTTCAACGATATCGGAACCCACGTGACCTGATACCAGGTCTGCAGGGGAACCTTCGACGAGTATCTTCCCTTCATCCATGATAACGAGCCGGTTGCAGAGGCGCTCCGCCTCTTCAAGATAATGCGTGGTGAATACAATCGTGTTTCCCTGCGCCTGCAACACTTTCAGCTTCTCCCAGATGAGATGCCGTGCCTGTGGATCAAGACCGATGGTCGGCTCATCAAGCACCAGGAGATCCGGGTTGTTGATGAGGGCCCGTGCAAGGACGAGCCGCCTCTTCATCCCTCCCGAGAGCCGCTCAATCAGGACATCCCTCTTCTCCTCCAGCTGGACGAATCGGAGCAACTCCTCGATTCGCCTGGTCGCCTCCTGCTTTGGGATGCCAAAATACCGTGAATAGACCAGCAGGTTCTCAAAACAGGTGAATTCGGTATCCAGGTTGGTCTCCTGGGGGACGACGCCAAGCCGCTTTTTTATCGATCTCTGGTATATACCGGCTTCCCTGTCAAATACCTTCAGGGATCCGCCTGATTTTGGCGAGACACACTGGATCATCTTCATGGTGGTGGTCTTGCCGGCACCATTCGGGCCCAGAAAACCGAACACTTCACCTGGAAATACCGAAAAATTGATATTATTCACTGCAACAAATGAACCGAACGTCTTCCTGAGATCCTGTGCGTCAATTATTGGTGTCGTTGCATCCATGCCCTGTATGTGATTGGATCTTCTCTCATCAACACTCTTTCGTTCCGGTTCATGTACTGCAACCGCGTGTTATACACGGCGGGGATTCTTGACCGGATTTTTGGTGTATTGTCCCCTGCATCCCAATCGTGAAGGATGAGTCATCTCCACTCCGGAGAGACAAGCTATTTTTCCCCTCACGAGGAATCCTAAATCATGCCCATACGGGAGATAGCAGTATCGAACTTCAAGAGTTTCAGGAAGATGGCGATAGAGCCTGACAATTTCAACATCATCATAGGATCCAATGCAGCAGGAAAGTCAAATTTCATCCAGGTTTTCAAGTTCATTCGGGATATTGCCAAGTATGGCCTCAATAACGCGATCTCGCTCCAGGGGGGTGTCGAATACCTGAGAAATACCATCATCGGACCTGATGAACCATTCAATTTCAGGATAGTTTACACCCTTGAAGAGAAACTCGAGGAAGTCATCGGGTTGTGGAACACTATTCCCGTCTCATTCGAACCTTTTGAGATACTCTACGAATTCGAGTTGACTTTTACCGATAGTGGTGAATATTACGAGATAACCCGGGATCTCCTGGTAATCTCGGGAAATTATTTTCTTTCAGGACAAGACGCCGTAGAAGAGCTGGGAGCGGGAACAATCAGCCTGACGCTCGTCGACCAGTCTATTCGATACAGCATACACCCCCCTACCGGTCTTGACATTGGCGATGCAGATCTCTTTCCACACCTGTTCCAGAGAAAAGACCTGCCCACAGGAAGGCTGATCATGAACCAGCCACTCAGTGTCCCCGGAATCCCTCCGCTGGAGTGGATCTTCCGCGGAATGAAAGTCTTCGATTTCGATCCGATGCTTCTGAAAAAAGCAGTGCCGATAATGGGGAAAACCGAGCTTGAGAAGGACGGCAGGAACCTTGCAATCGTGATAAAAAAGATCATCGACGATCCGGAAAAGAAACGCGAGTTCTCGTTGCTGATGAAGGACATGCTCCCCTTCGTTGACGACATTGCCGTGGAAAAATTCATGGATATGTCGTTGTTTCTAAAAATGAAAGAAATATACAGTAAAGACAAGTACCTGCCGGCATCCTTCATATCGGACGGTACGCTCAATATCTGTGCCCTGATCATCGCCCTGTATTTTGAGAGCCGCCCGGTGACAGTGATCGAAGAGCCCGAGAGAAACATCCACCCCTATCTGATATCGAGGCTGGTGGAGATGCTCAAGGACGCAGCCAGAAACAAGCAGATAATCATCACCACCCACAACCCCGAGATGGTGAAAAATGCGAATATCGACGATATTCTTCTCATATCACGCGATGCAGAGGGATTTTCAAGAATATCCCGGCCGGCAAGCAAGCAGGAGATCCAGGATTTTCTGGAGAGTGAGATCGGTATCGAGGAACTTTTTATTCAGAACCTGTTGGGAATGGAATGAGTGATCGCAGGCTTTTCATCTTTGTCGAAGGAAATGACGACGAGAGATTCTTCAGGAATGTCATCCGGCCGCTCTTTTTGGGCAGGTACCAGTCGGTCGAGCTCATCATGTACGCGTGCATGAAGAGCACACAGGTATGCAAATTCATAAAGACCGTCTCGTCACTCGGGCACGACTTCATCCTTGTCGCAGATATCGACGAAGCACCGGGTGTGAAGGCAAAGAAACACATTATACAACATCGTTTCTGCGCAGTTGACGATGACGACATCATGGTTATCATAAAGGAGATAGAGAGCTGGTACCTGGCAGGTGTGGACGATCATGCCGCAGCAAGGCTTGGAGTTCATCCACCCCGGTATACAGATCAGATCACAAAAGAGGACTTCAACCGCAGGATCCCACGCAGGTATACATCCCGGGTAGCCTACATGGTTGATATCCTCAACCTCTTCTCGATAGATACCGCAAAGAAAAAGAACAGGTCATTTCTCTTCTTCATGAAGAGATACCATCTTTCCAGGCGGAGATGAATCGTTTTCCCGCTTTTTTGGTATTGCCGCCCTTATGCCAGGGACGACGAAAGTAACTCTTTATTATGATAAACAACTACTATCGTGTATTGCTGCGGGCAGTCTGACATGTCAGGGGGATTTCCATTGATGACACCCGCTGGGGAAGATAGGATGGCTTTCGGTTTCGGTTCAGCATCTCCTTCCTGCACCGGGGGATTCTTGTGAAAGGCGAGTTCTGGCGCATAAAATTTCCGGCCATACTGGGCCAGAGGGACGTCTGGATTGCAATTCTCGCGGTTACGACCATTTTCGCGTTCGCTTTGAACTATTACGGGCTTGTCAGGGGCGTTTCCGTTGTGACCCCGCATCTATTCTACCTGCCGATAGTTATCGCCGGGTACTGGTTCCCACGAAGAGGAATCGTATTTACGGTGATCGTTGCGATGACGTACTTTGCAATGGTGTACCTCATGACATACCCTGATATCGACAGTATCACCTCCGCGACCGCCAGGTTTTACGTGCTGGTAGCCATCGGCCTCATCGTCGCATCCCTCTCGAGCAATCTCAAGGAGCAGGAAGATCGATACCATGGAATATTTGATTACTCCGAAGCAGGCGTTTTTCTTGTCCGTTACAACCCCGAGGAGATGTTGATCGAGGAGGTGAATGATCGGGGCGCAGATATCCTCGGATACAGGACGAGTGAATTGACCGGGCGATCCCTCCATGAGATATGGCACAGCAGGGAGGAATACGACCGGTTTATTCGTTTGATCAGCAGGGAGGGAACGATAACCGACTTTGAGTCAAGCCTCCTGACAAAGAGGAATGATACAATTATTGTGCTCATATCGGCCGGCAGACTTCCTGAAAAGATGATGGTTTTTACCATTGTCGATATAACCGAGAGAAAGAATACCGAAGAAGCTTTAAAAGAGAGCAAGGAGCGGTACCAGGGGCTTTACAACAATGCACAGGTCGGGCTGGTCAGGAGCCGGATAGAGGACGGGAAAGTCCTGGAGGCCAATGATCATATGGCCATGATGTTTGGATACAGGAATTCCCGGGAATTTATTGAAAATTTCTCCTTCTCACACAACTGTGTGGATGAAGGCACCCGCGATGAGATGATCTCGCGCCTTGTGAAAGATACGACGGTATCAAATTTTGAGGCCCGTTTCAGAAGAAGAGACGGCAGTATTATATGGACCCGGTTCTGGGCCCGCATCTTTCCCCGGAAAGGGTACCTGGAAGGAGTGTATACTGATGTGACCGAGGAGAAGATCTCGGCCCAGGCGCTGGGGGAGAGCGAGGAACGATACAGGGGGCTTGTGCAGAACATACCCGATTATGTCCTTGTCTTCTCCCTCGACAGGATAATCTTTGCCAATCCCGCAACCGCTTCAGCGGTGGGGAAGAGTATCGAGGAGCTCTCCAATGCGTCCGTCTACGATTTCATCGCACCTGAATACTGGGAGATAGTCAGGAAGAATACGCTAAAAACCATGAATGGTGAGCCGGTCGAGCCCTACGAGATCGAGATCCGGGTTCCTGAGATGCCAAAGAGAATCGCCATCATGAACACGACTCTTCTCCGGTACCAGGAACAGCGGGTTATCCTGGCAGTGCTCACTGACATCACGGACCAAAAGCAGGTCGAGGAGGCACTGACGGCATCCAAGGATCAGTACAGGGCGACCATCGATGCCATGAGCGACGGGATATACCTGCTTGACCACAATCTGCATCTTATACTCATCAACTCAATATTCGGAAGGTGGCTGAAGGCCGGCGGGGTGACCGGTGACGTGATCGGAAGGCGTATCGATGAGGTGCTCCCCAGCCTCAAGGAGAAAATTGTTGAGGAGTTCAGGCACGTCTTCTCGACTGGCCGCATCCAGATCTCAAATGACGAGATCCATATCAAGAATAAACGTTTCATCTTTGAAACCCGCAAAATCCCCGTATTTGAAGATGGGAAAGTCGTCAGGGTTGTGACGATCATGCGAAATATCACCCGGCAGAAGCAGATCGAAGAGGAGAAACGGGTGGCCTACGAACAGATCGAGAAGAACATCGAGCAGTTTGCAATTCTTGGGGACCATATCCGAAACCCCATGCAGGTGATCGTCGGCCTGGCGGACCTCGAGGGAGGCTCGATAAATGAGAAGATCCAGCACCAGGCCCGCGAGATCGACAGGACCATCAGCCAGCTCGACAGGGGCTGGATTGAATCCGAGAAGATACGGGAATTTGTGAAGAAATATTACGGTATCGGAAAATAGGAGCGGGGCCCCTGCACCAGGATCTTTCAGATGATCGGCCTGCTTTTTGAACTTTTCATGTACCGGTCTTTTCCAGGATGCCACTCCTGGCTGAAATACTGTTTTTTCAGAGAATGATCGGATCAGAGACGAGGTTCGGGGATCGTTTGTATGAAACCCGGGCGCCTGTTCCGATTGGAACGAATGCAGCCAAAAGGGGTGCAATTATGGGCAATTTCCATGAAAAAACGTGTTTATTGGTCTTTCGGGAGGAATGCCCTCAAAGACGGGATGGAAGAGAGACACCCGTGGGTTCAGGATACAATGGTAAAAGGCTTATCTCTGGATGAATCCAAGTTAACAGACAGGGTGGTTTTTTGCAGGTATCCATGAAACTGGAGATGAAAGATGCTCCCGGTCAGCTGGTGGCAGCATTGCAGCCTATCTCCGACGTGGGCGGCAATATCATCGCCGTGATCCACCAGAGAGACGAGAAGGCGGAAGATGACAAACTCGAAGTCCAGATTGTGCTCGAGATCCAGGATGACCGTCTCAACGAACTGATCGGACGTATCAAGGGCAAGGGCGTGAATGTCGTGAGAATCGGCAAAAGACGTCTCCTCTATACGCAGACCGTGATAATGATCGGGCATATCATGCATACCGATCTTGGAGATACCGTTGACAGGATAGACTGTACGGGATTTGCAGAAGTGACCGATATGAATATGGTTATGCCTGCCATCAATGAGCCGTCGTCTGCCCTGATCGTCATCAGGGCTGTCGACCGGAATGAGATGGAACAGACAATGGAGATTCTGCGCACGGTGGCAAAGGAGAAAGACCTGCTGATAATTGAGCCGCTGGAGGAGTTCGTATGAAGATTGCCATCCTTGGCATGGGTGCAGTCGGGAGAGGCCTCTTAGAGATGGCTGACCAGAAAGACCTTGGTCTCGTGGTGACGGGCATCGCAGATTCAAAAAGCGCTCTCATGGATAAGGACGGGATCCACATCGACGAGGTGCTTGAGGCAAAACGCGTTCACGGGTTCTGCGGAGACAAGTCGCTCTCGGCGGTGGACATTGTCAACCACGCCGATTATGATGTCCTGGTCGAGGTGACGCCGACGAACGCAACTACCGGTGAGCCGGCTCTCACGTTCATCAGGAGCGCCCTGGAACGGGGGAAACACGTGGTCACATCAAACAAAGGTCCGATCGCACGGAAGTATTCGTTGTTGCAATCCCTGGCAGAGAAGCACGGTGTCTCGATCAGGTTCGAGGCAACGGTTTGCGGGGCCATTCCCGTGATGCACACTCTTACACAGGGCCTTGCAGGCAACCGGGTTCTCGCAGTATTCGGAGTACTGAACGGGACATCGAATTACATCCTGACCAGGATGGAAGCCGAAGGTCTCACGTATGAACAGGCGCTCTTGGAGGCACGCGAGATGGGGTACGCCGAAGCAGACCCGACCTATGATGTAAAGGGAATCGATGCAGCCATCAAGCTCGTTATCCTCTCCAACACGATATGGGGCCTTGATACCGTCCTCGAGGATGTTGAGATCACGGGTATCGATTGCCTGACAACCGACGCTTTACGCCTTGCAGATGACCAGAACTGCACTATAAGGCTGATTGCACAGTCGATTCCCTCGCGAGGTGTGCTCAGGGTTTCACCCCGGATCCTCCCGAAGGCCCATCCCCTCGTTGTTGAAGGGACTCTGAATGCGGTCACCATCGAGACGGACATGGCAGGAGAGATCACAATGATAGGAAAGGGTGCCGGATCGGTCGAGACGGCGAGTGCAATCATCGGGGACCTGATGTTTATCAGGGATCACTATGCAGGGTGTCATTAAACGCAGAAGAGAATATCTACAGCTGATGCGCTCCTGCACCCTTGACAAGGGCTCCTTTACCGTGACAGATATCCAGGAGGCCGCAGGTGTGCCCCGGAGTACCGCGCAGGACTGGATAAACCGCCTGATAGACGAGGGCTGCGTGGTCATACGGGATCGGAAACAGGGCCGGATACCTGCAAGGTACGCAGCGACAAGTGCAATGCCCCAGAGCGCATGCCGGAAGATATTCACCACCGTCGACGGGGACCGGGTCGAGATCTACCACGAATGCCTGAGCGGTGCATGTGCGGCTTTCTGCGGGCATCACCACGTCCTGGCCGGCGGTGTGATAACGGGAGTGCGAAGAGATGGCACCCTTCTCCGGGAATGCGCCGTCATCGGCAGGAATGAGATAGAGATCGGTCTCCATCCTGCTTCCGCTGTCGGTGTGGCAGGGGTTGAACGTGAAGGAGATGACATCATCCAGTATATCCGCTGTATCGGGGGACCAGCATATTCCCTCACAGATATGATGGCACATGCCGAAGGAGTGCAGGACGTGACGGTCTCACGGCGTGGGGGTGTTGTCGAGGGCAAAGTCCGGACACGGGCCCTCTGCCACGTGATCATCGGGCTTGATGATACGGACAGCAGGGATGGGGGCGCCACATTTGCCCTCTCTCTTGCGCTGCTCCAGCATCTCTGCACCTTCGATGGCGTCTTTCCCATAGGGCACTATGTCGCCATGTTGTTCCCAAAACTCGAGGAGAAGACAACAGGAAATTCCTGCAGTTATATCGAGCTTGCAATCGATCCCGGACTCTGTCACAAGATCTCTGAAAAAGCTCTTCTCTTCGTCAATGACGAGGCTCTCTCACCGGAGTGGGGTATGGCAATAAAGAAGGGATTTTTCATACCCGAAGGGCTCCGTGACTTTGGGAGGCAGGCAAGGAGAGGAGTTGTCGACATTGAACTGGCCAGGCGTACTGCCGGAAAGTTCGATGTCACGCTCCATGGGAAAAGGGGAGTAATCGGTGCACTGGCGGCTGTAGCCCTTTCAAGACTTCCAAACGAGATACTTCTCAATCCCGATCTTGCCGTGCCTGTTTTGTGAAGGAACTGTTAAAATTGTCCCGGTCAGCTTCCGGAAAGCGGTAACTGGTTGGCCTGATTCCCAGTTTCCGGTACTCAATCCAGGCCCTCCGTGTCACTTCCGACATAAACTCAAACTCGTTCCGGAGGTCGTTTACATATGCCTTTGCCCGTATCCGCTTGTAGTAGGGAAAGTCATCCAGTAAGATGGTATAAGGGAATTTCTCTGAAATGTATACGTATTTTGAGGTAACGACCGCTTCTTTTAAGATATTCATCGCGGCTCCCGCATCGGACTCTGGATCGACGAAGAGATCGATTATCACCATCATGGCCACGTTTCCCGCGTTTCCGCTTGACACCGCCTTGGAAAATACCAGGTAATTGGGGACGGTAACGAGACTGTCTCCGGGGGTGACCAGTGTCGTGGCCCGGATTCCGATATCTTTGACCTCGCCGTAATAACTCCCGAACGTTATCTTATCGCCTATCTGGAATGGTTTTTCAAAGATAATCACGATCCCCCCCATAATATCGGAAAAGAGATCTTTCAGACCCAGGCCAAGTGCTGCACCAAAGACTGCGAAGAATGCGACGAGCTGGGCGATATCGGGCTGGAAGATGGAAAATATGATGTGATAGAGTGCAGAGAAGTAGATGAGTATCTTGAGAAGGGGAATAAGCATGGTTATCGGGTGCCGATAGCCGGGTATCTTTTCTGAAACGAATCTCAAGACGAAAGAGATGACGCGGACCAGGAGATAGGCGATGACGATGATGGAGACTATGTAGAGAATCGTCTCTACCCCGATCTCGGTGATGGGAAGAGTGGTCAACTGTTCGGTCGTATTTGTCAGGACTCCGTCCGGCATCTCACCACACCATCCTGTTCAGTTCGAGATAACTTTTGACACTTTTGAGAGCACGATAATTGATGATATAATACCCCTCCTCCCTGGCGACGAGCTCACGGTTCATGAGGATATAGAGACTCTCTTCGACATCGATCTCCGGGCCGGCGATCTCGGCAAGATCACCAAGCTCGATCTTCTCCATCGTAAGGATTATTCCCAGCAGAAAAGCTTCGTTGATGCTTAAGTCTGTATCAAACGTTGGCTCTTTGATGGAGCTCAACCCGATCTTCGGATAATCAATGCTCGCATCCCAGATCTTTCGTGCTATACCGGGATTCCCTCCCGAAACTCTTTTCAGCCTGTCGAAAACCAACTGTTCTGCGTTCTCTCTTTTCTTCTTATGAAAGATCGAAGAGAGATTGAGATATGGCCATGGAAGACAGCGGGTAGTTGAAGAGAAAGGTATCGTGATGTGTACGCATTTCCAGGAAATCGATAATCTCCTATCTTTCGAAGCAGCGTCATCGATATACTTGATATTGTCACCATAGTGTGAAATGATCATCTTCTTGAGCGATTCAGCATTCATTGGATGAAGGCGGATAACCTTTGGAAAGAATTCATCAAGATTTTTTACAGCAGAAAGATAAGACCACGAATATGTATTCCAGGTCGTGATGAAGAGCTTGTCAGATTTTGAGAGGAACCTGAGAAATTCATCGAGCTGTGCGAAGCCGCCAATCTTTCGCATCGCCAGGAAATGGCAGTTATCCATTATTATGATATTATTGGCATCATGAAGAGTCGAGATGAATGCCTTCTCGGTCATTACCGAGTTGAACGCGATGGTGGTTGTCAGGTAATCCCTTGCCAGATATTCAACAAGCGTAGATCGCCCGGCAAAGGGATCGGAGACTATCGCAATATTCTTATGTTTGCCCCAGAGGTACTCATTAACAGCCGATTGTGCCTCTTTGAGCTCTTCTTCGTAGCCAAAGAGCACCTCTTCCTCCTCTCTCTCTTCACCGGACTCCCCCGTGGTCTCATCTTCGGGCATCCTGTGGTTCAGTTTGGAACCGTCGACATATATACCTGACTTCCATTCTTTCCCGGCGTGCAGGCACAAGAGATAAGGAAGACAAAGATGCATCTCATTTGAGAAGGAAGACGAGGGTGACGGAATCAGGATGACACCAGAGATCCAGAACCGGGAAATGCGTGAGAGAATAAAAGATTACCAGAGAGAAGAGATAACCGAATATCATATCTATAAGAACCTCGCATCATCGGTAAGAGATGCCAACAACTCTGAAATACTGACCGGGATGTCACACGAAGAGAAGAGCCACTACGATACCTGGAGGAGATATTCCGGAGAGGATATCGGTCCTGATAAACCAAAGATCTGGCTGTACTCACTCATGGGCCGGATCCTCGGCGTGACATTCACGATAAAGTTGATGGAGAGCCGGGAAAACAACGCCATCGCATCATACAGGAAACTTGAGCCGTTTATCCCCGAGGCGGAATCGATAATCCGGCAGGAGAAGGATCACGAGGCAAAGATCATCAGTTTCATCGATGAGAAGAGACTGCAATACGTCGGATCGATAGTGCTCGGTCTGAATGATGCCCTGGTGGAGTTCACCGGGAGCCTGGCGGGTTTCACATTCGCCCTCCAGGACCCCAAAATCATTGCCATGGTCGGCTTCATCATGGGAATTGCGGCTTCGTTATCCATGGCCGCGTCTGAATACCTGTCTCAAAAAACGGAATCCGGGGGGAGCAATCCATTTACCGCAGCAACATATACCGGATTGGCGTACATCGTGACGGTCGTAGTATTGATCCTTCCATTTGTCTTCCTACCGGATCCATTCATCGCTCTCCTCTTCACGCTCGGAGGAGCCCTCGCCATAATCGTGCTCTTTTCATTCTATACTTCGGTTGCAAAGGACCTGCCATTCTGGAAGAGATTCTCTGAAATGGCCGCTTTAAGTATGGGTATCGCGGCTGTCTCGTTCATCATCGGAGTGATTGTCAGGACAGCGTTTGGAGTTTAGACTGGAAAAACGAATCAATTTTACACTATCCGGCTTTCTATAAGAATGTGTGGGGCATGCCCGGGGGCTATACCCTTACTGCAGCAGTCTTGATCTGGTATAACGGCTTTCTTGCGTCCTTGAAGTTGAACTTTGCCACGATGAGCCCGTTATCCCTGAGACGATTCAGTGCATTCCTGATGGTTCTCGGAGAAAACGATACATTCTCCACCATCTCGTTCAGGGTTCTCGGTTTGCCGTCCCGAAGCAGCGAGAATACCGCTTTTGCCGACGACGGCAGGCAGTCAACTGTAATTCCGGTCATATCTTCATTCACCTCTCACATTCAAGCCCGGCCATCATTTTGACCGGCCATGTTCGAACACTTTTCCCTTTTTATCTCGCGTTTCACGCGATTCCGGACGGAATTATCCGGCGTTCCACAACGTTCCCCGGCATTTAGTTTTATCATATACGAACATTCTATTGTATACGAACCAAATGTATTTATACTTTTTGGCCGAAAGATTAGATAGGTGCCCGGGTTCATGAAAGGAAAGCCAGATTTTGCTGTTGGATCATCTCCATTTGTCAGGATATTTGCGTCAGATACCGGAATAAAGGCTATTGACAGCCCTGTCAAGGTGAATATCCTCGAGATGCTGAGGGACGGTGAGCTCCCTTTCGAAGAGATCGTGGCACGGTCAGGGAGAGCAAAGTCAACTGTCTCTGTCCACCTAAGAGATCTCTCTGACCTGGGAATAGTCGGATCAAAAGGTGATCCCTGCGATTCAAGGAAGAAACGGTTCTTCCTCCATTCCTCGTATCTTGTCGGTGCCTCCGCGATGGAGAGATCCCTTTTCGAGAATGAGAAGAATTTTCCCATCTACGAGCCCTCCAAACATGACGCAGCCGATTTTTTCAGGTACGTCCTGAGCACTTTAAGAATCACCCTCCTTTCAGAAGGGATAAGTATCGATCCCATCCTGTACTCGGCGGGATACCGGGTGGGAAAGCGGATATCAGAAATTGTGGCAGAAAAAAGGACCTGGAAACTGATCGATAATGTCGCAGGTTTTTGGGATTCCCA